>JAMONZ010000018.1 GCA_027066315.1 Hyphomicrobiales bacterium | reverse complement strand
ATCACGACCTGCAAAGCGGGTTATTTTATCCTCAATAGAAGGGCAGTAACGAGGTCCTTTTGCTTCAATTTGACCTGAAAAAATAGCGGATAGATGAAGATTTTCTTCAATGATTTCATGAGTTTGGCTATTAGAATGAGTAATATAACAAGAAAGTTGTTCATTTAAAATTTCTTCATTCATAAAAGAAAAAGGGATAGGAAGATCATCGCCCTTTTGTTCCTCAAGACAAGAGTAATCTATTGAGCTTTTTACAAGACGTGCAGGAGTGCCTGTTTTTAAACGCCCAAGCCTAAGCCCAAGATTTTTAAGCCTCACAGAAAGACCTAAAACGGATTTATCACCTATTCTCCCAGCTTTTGTCTGCTCATTTCCTAAATGTATAATGCCATTTAAAAAAGTACCAGTTGTCAGAACCACAGACTTACAAGAAATTTTTCTTCCATCTAGCAGTTGAACTGCCCTAATAGAGCCATCAACAATCTCTAAATCATCTACCTCACCCTCAATAATACTAAGGTTCTTATACGAGTTAAGCTCACTTTGCATGGCGTTTTTATATAGATTGCGATCAATTTGAGCTCTAGGGCCTCGAACAGCTGGTCCTTTACGTCTATTTAACACCCGAAACTGAATACCTGCTATATCCGCAATTCTGCCCATTAAGCCATCAAGAGCATCAATTTCTCTAACCAAATGCCCTTTACCTAACCCCCCTATAGCAGGATTACAGCTCATTTGCCCAATCGTAGCAATTCTTTGAGTAATTAAAACAGTTGGCACACCAAGTCGTGCGCTAGCAGCAGCAGCCTCGACCCCTGCATGGCCTCCGCCAACAATTATCACTGAAAAATCTTGTTCACTCATGCTTAAATAATACTAAATTTCAAAAGAAGTTATGTTTCACGTGAATCAGCAAATTTGCTAAATAACAATGCAGAGCAGATTAAAGTGTTTCACGTGAATCGTGATATTGACATGAATATATCAGTAAAGATTATTTTCCAATACAAAAATTACTAAATATTTCGCCCAATATTTGCTCAGGGTTCATAATGCCTAAAAGTCGCTCTAAACTATTACTTGCTTGGCGCAAATACTCAGCACAAATTTCAGGGGTATCAATGTTTGCTCTGGCTAAATTAATGGATTGAAGTGCAATTTCAATAGCTTCAATATCCCTCGCTCTACTTAATAAAACCTCACTTGGATTAATTTCACTGCTAGAATGAATCCGTGATTTTATTAATTCTAATAATTTATCGATCCCAATATTATTCTTGCTAGAAATAGACATGTCAACACCCGGTAAAGCCGTGCCTAGATCACACTTTGTGCCAATTTTTAATACCTTATCATTATCTAAATTCATGTCCTTTAAATGAGAGGTTTTTGCTGGTAGTTCAGTTTCTGCAACCTCAGGAGAATATAGCCATAATACTAAATCAGCTTTTAGAATTTCTTCTTCTGCTCTTTTAACACCTTGTGCCTCTGAATCAGAACTTGTGTAGCGTAAGCCAGCCATATCAATAAAAATAACAAACTGCCCATCAATATCCATAGGAACTTCGCGAACATCACGTGTAGTTCCCTCTTCGTGGCTAACAATTGCTAAATCACTCTTACTTAGAGCGTTTATAAGGCTCGACTTTCCCGCATTTGGCTTTCCAGCTAATGCAACTCTAAAACCAGATCTAATTATTCGTCCCTGAGTTGCGCCATCGAGCTGCTTAGATAATTGTTCAATCAGCTTATCTAAATCAGCTTTAAAAAAATCAGGTAACCCATCGTCAACATCGGATTCATCAGAAAAATCCAATTGTGCTTCTAAAATCGACCTTAAAGACAATAAATGACGTCTAAATGAGTTTATTTTGTTGCTTAAATCTCCACTCATTCTAGCAAACGCTTGTACTCTTTGAGTTTCAGTTTCAGCAGCAAGCAAATCAGAAATACCCTCAACCTCCACAAGGTCTAATTTGCCATTGATAAATGCACGGTTTGTAAATTCCCCCGCTTTAGCTAATCTTATTCCTTCATAAGAGCAACAAGCATCTAGAACAGCCTTAACAAGGGCAACAGAGCCGTGCAAATGCAATTCGCAAACATTTTCCCCTGTAAAGCTGTTAGGCGCAGCAAAATATGTCACAAGCCCTCTATCAAGGATAGTATCATTATGAATAATATTGCGTAATTCAATGAGTTTAGGCTTTAGGCCTGAACCTGTAAGTTTGTTTAATAAAAACTCTACTTTTGACCCACTAATCCTAATAATGGCAATGCCAGAAGGCAGATTACCAGATGAAAGAGCAACAATAGTATCATTTTTTATCATTATAGATTTAAAACCAAGATATATGGCTAAATTTTTGAATAACTTTTAAGTATTCATACTATTAAAAAATTCATCATTAGATTTAGTTTGACGTAATTTTTCAAGTAAGAATTCCATTGCATCAATAGTTCCCATAGGATTAAGAATACGGCGCAAAACAAACATTTTCCTTAAATTATCTGCATCAATTAATAATTCTTCTTTACGTGTTCCAGATTTAGCAACATCAATTGCAGGAAATACTCGTTTCTCAGAAATTTTACGATCCAAAATTATTTCACTATTACCCGTACCTTTAAATTCTTCAAAAATAACTTCATCCATACGAGAACCAGTATCAATAAGAGCCGTTGAAATAATTGTTAAACTACCACCATCTTCAATATTACGAGCAGCACCAAAAAACCGCTTTGGTCGTTGCAAGGCATTTGCATCAACACCCCCCGTTAAAACTTTACCAGAACTTGGCACAACAGTATTATAGGCACGCCCCAAACGAGTAATGCTATCTAATAAAATTACTACATCATGTTTATGTTCAACTAATCTTTTTGCTTTTTCAATAACCATTTCAGCAACTTGGACATGACGAGAAGCAGGCTCGTCAAAAGTAGATGAAATAACTTCGCCGTGAACCGATCTTTGCATATCAGTTACTTCTTCAGGTCTTTCATCAATTAACAAAACAATTAAATAACATTCTGGGTGATTTTTTGCGATAGATTTTGCAATATTCTGTAAAATTACAGTTTTACCTGTACGAGGAGGAGCAACAATTAATGCTCTTTGCCCTTTTCCAATTGGTGCAACTATATCAATAACTCTAGAACTAAGATCCTTAATTGTAGGATCATCAACTTCCAATTTAAAACGCTCATCTGGATAAAGAGGAGTTAAATTATCAAAATTAATCTTATGCCGAGCAGCTTCTGGGCTTTCAAAATTAATGCTAGAAACTTTAAGTAATGCAAAATATCTCTCCCCATCTTTAGGGGAGCGTATTTGACCCTCAACAGTATCACCAGTTCTTAAAGAAAATTTTCTAATTTGAGATGGAGAAACATAAATATCATCAGGACCTGGTAAATAATTTGCATCAAGAGATCTTAAAAATCCAAAGCCATCAGAAAGAATTTCAACAACTCCATCTCCAGTAATATCAATATCATTTTCTGCTAGTTGTTTTAAAATGGCAAACATTAACTCTTGTTTTTTTAAAGTAGAAGCGTTTTTTACTTCTAATTCTTCAGCAAAAGATAATAATTGTGCAGGAGTTTTAGCTTTTAGATCACTAAGTTTCATATTATTCATGAAAATATTCTCAATATAGGAAAAACATTTAATTTAAAAATTTTGAATTGAAAATTAAATGAATGTTAAAAAGGAAAGATAATATGAGCCATAATAGAGGAAAAAATAAAAACTTCAAGAAAGAAGAAAATGAATTTTAATAATAATATAAGTTAAGATTCTATTAATCTATATTAT
>JAMONZ010000017.1 GCA_027066315.1 Hyphomicrobiales bacterium | reverse complement strand
CGGTGTTTGTAAAACTTTTACAAACACCGCTTGATATGCGTTTAACCGAATTTTTTGCTGCAACTAGCGTGCCGCTTGCACATGGTCACAATATTGTAAATGTAATCTTGGTCGATTTTCGTGGGCTTGATACGCTTGGTGAAATTGCTGTTGTGATGACAGCAGGAGTTTCAATTTTGGCACTTATTAGAATAAGGGCAGGAGGGCCACAAGTTGGAATTGGCGCACCAAAAAAATCTGCAAAAAGAAAGCCTGCAAAAAGTAAAAAGACTGCTAGTAAAAAACGGGCAGATAAGAAGCAGCTTGACAAGCCCCCTTTGGTTGAAAAAGCACCCAGAAGTAAGGCAGCGAGTAAGGCAAGAGCTAACGTTAAAGCTACAGCTGCGAGCAAACCTAAAGTGGCTAGCAAGCCTAAAGCGGCGAGCAAGCCTAAAGTGGTGAGTAAGGCCAAGCCAAGAAGAAAACCAAAAGCACCAGTTAAAAAGGGGGTTGTTAAATGAATACGATAATCTTTCGAACAATTGCACCTATTCTAGTGGCTATCATGGTTGTTTTTTCGGTATTTGTTTTGCTTCGTGGGCATAACGAACCCGGTGGTGGTTTTATTGGTGGTCTTATTGCGGCCTCGGCAATTGCAATTTACGGTATTGCGGCTGGAGTTAGTGAGGTGCGAAAAGCCCTTAAGATTGATCCATTAGCGATTGCTGGGTTTGGTCTGTTTATTTCAGGGTTTTCAGGGCTAATGTCGCTTGGGGCTGAAGCTCCATTTTTGACAGGTCTTTGGACTTATTTTGAAATAGGCAATGCTAAGGTTGATTTTTCAAGCGTGCTGATTTTTGATGTTGGTGTTTATCTTGTGGTGCTTGGTACTATCTCTGCAATTGCTTTGGCATTAGAGGAAAATGAGGAGGGTGAATAATGGAGTTTGCACTAGCTGCACTTGTTGGTTTGTTTTTTGCAACGTCGATATATCTGCTTTTATCTAGAGCAATTATACGAATGCTTTTGGGGATTGCTATTTTGGGCAATGCGGTAAATCTATTGATTTTCACGGCTGGTAGATTAACCCGTGAAATTCCGCCAATTGTTCCGCATGGGCAAAAACAATTGATTGAACCATTCGCTAATCCGCTTCCGCAGGCGTTGATTTTAACGGCTATTGTAATTGGGTTTGCATTATTCACATTTTTGTTAGTTTTGGGTTATCGCGCATATCAAGAGCTTGATGCCGATGATACGGATACAATGCGAATTGCTGAGCCTGAACGTGCGCCTCGTCCGCCTTTAAGCTATTAGAAGAAGATTATAATGGGAACAAATTTAGTGAATGAAGAAACGTTAGTTTTACCAAAGGCGATGATAGAAGTTGCAACAAATGCTGCTGATTGGGTGATTATTTTGCCTGTTGTATTAGCACTTTTGGGTGCGGCAATATTGTTGATGCTTCGATCAACCTTACGTGGACAGTCCGTTTTTGCTATTATTGTAGTGATGGCAATTATTTTTATTGATGTTTTATTACTATTAAAAATATTAGAATTTGGCCCTCAAACTATGACAATGGGTAAATGGCTTGCGCCATTTGGTATTAGTTTTAGTGTTGATGTTATTGGGGCTGCATTTGCACTTGCTGGAGCGGTTGTTACGCTTGTTGTGCTAATTTATGTGCAGGCTGATATTGCCTCACGTGAAGTAAAATATGGGTTTTATACACTGGTTTTATTAATGCTTGCTGGGGTCAGTGGCGCATTTATGACTGGAGATTTATTTAATCTTTATGTCTGGTTTGAGGTGATGTTAATTTCGTCTTTTGGGCTTATCATTATGGGTGGACGAAAAATTCAGCTTGATGGTGCAATAAAATACGGGTTCTTAAACTTTTTAGCGACAACGTTTTTCTTGATTGCTTTGGGTTATATTTATGGCCTTGTAGGCACTTTGAATATGGCTGATATTGCGATTAGAGCAGGTGATGCGCCTGTTGGTCCGATTAGTGCAATTGGGGCTTTGTTATTGTTAGCTTTTGGCATGAAAGCTGCGGCTTTTCCTGTAAACGCTTGGCTGCCAGCTTCTTACCACACGCCCCACCCTGCGGTATCTGCACTATTTGGCGGGCTACTTACAAAAGTTGGTGTTTATGCATTGCTTCGCACGTTGATATTAATATTGCCAAGCGCACGAGAATTTCTTGATCCTCTTATCACTGGCTTGGCTGTTGCAACGCTGATTTTAGCTCCGCTTGGCGCACTTTCGCAAACAAATTTACGTCGTGCAATTGGGTTTTTTCTGATAGGTGGAGTTGGTGTTGTTATGGCTGGTTTGGCTATGCCAACTATGCGTGGTGTTGCTGGTGCTTCAATTTATGTGTTTCATTCTATGCTTAGTATTGCGGCATTATATTTGCTTGCTGGACTGATTGAGCGAATGAGCGGAACTGATGATACTCGAAAAATGGGTGGGATTTATAATGCTAGCTCATTGATGTCGATTTTGTTTTTGGTGATGATTTTTGCTATTGCTGGTTTGCCTCCATTTCTTGGGTTTTGGCCAAAACTACTATTGATTGAAGCAGGGGCTAGTCAGGGCGATGTTGTTTTGATTGTTGCTTTGGTTATTAATTCATTCATTACATTGATTGCTGGAACTAGGCTTTGGAGCCATATTTTTTGGCGAGTTGGGCGTGAGGGTGAAAACTCTGAACAGGTAAATGATAGATTAGAACCACTTTCTTTGAAGGATAAATGGTTTGGGATTGCTCCAACTTCAATATTGGTGATTATTGTTGTTTGGTTCGGGCTTTTCCCCAATGTTGTGTTTGATGCCGGCAGGACAGCGGCAGCTGATTTATTATTTTCTGAGAGATATATTCAATCTACAGGCATCGATATGGATATTGAGAATATAGATATTGAGAATATAGATATTGAGGTGAAACCATGAATTTTGCATTAGTTTCGGTTGTTCTGGCTCTAATTTGGGTGATGATAACGGCAAATACATCTGAACTAAATTTACTTTTAGGCTGGTTAATTGGTTTGGCCGCTTTGTGGTTCATTCGTGATAGAATTGTTGCCCCTAGGTTTTTTGAAAAATTACGCCGTATAATGGGATTAACTTTATTGTTCTTTTATGAGCTTACTCTAAGTGCTTTTAGGGTCGCAATTCTTGTTATTACTCCTAATATGAAAAAGCACTTAAAGCCCGGAATTATTGCTTTTCCTCTTAAAGCTAAGTCTGATTCTGAGATTACTTTATTAGCAAATTTAATCACACTAACCCCTGGGACTTTGAGTGTTGATGTGAGTAGGAATAGAGAAGTGCTATATATTCATGCGCTTAGTGTTGATGATAAAGAAGAGCTTATTAAGTCGATTGCTAAAGGTTTTGAGAAGAAAATAATTGAGGTGTTCGCATGAGTGGGTCAGAATTTCTTTCGCTAGCAGCTACTATATCTTTGGGTGTTTTAACCTTTGCCTTTTTGCTTACAACCATTCGAATTGTTATTGGGAGAACACTTCCTGATCGTGTTTTAGCTTTGGATTTACTGGTTGCTATTGGAATTGCTTATATTGCTGTTGGGGCAATTAGTACTGGCTATTTCCTATATTTAGATATTGCTATTTCGCTTGGTCTTGTTGGGTTTTTGGCAACGGTTGCTTTTGCTCGCTTTATTTTACACCGTGGCAAAACAAATAGAGAATATGAAGTAAAAGAAAGCGATAAAGCAAAAGAGGAGACAGCTAAATGATTGTTCAAATATTGCAATATATTGCTGGTGGTTTAATTTTAATTGGGTCTTTATTCTCTTTATTAGCTGCAGTTGGAATTTTAAGACTTCCTGATCTTTACACAAGAATGCACGCTGTTTCTAAAGCTGGAACGATGGGGGCTGGCTTGATGTTTATTGCAATTGCGGTAGTTTCTTTTGAGGGAGCTGTCATTCTTCGTGCTTTGGCTGGCTTTGTATTTTTGTTTTTAACCATGCCTGTTTCTGCCCATCTTCTAGCAAGATCATCACTCATGGCAGGATATAAACCCTCGAGCATGACTGATATTAAAGATCTTGATGTAAATGAATTAGAAGAATAGATATTTTGCATCTTAACATCTTGGCTGTAAAGCAGTTTGGCGCAATAGTCAGCAGGTAGCTCTGCAGTTCGGCGATCTAGCTTGGGTTTTTGGCAGAAGGAAGAATCTAGTTTGACTTAGCCGTTTATGAAGTTTGCATGAACTTTGCCGTACTGTAACGTACGGTACGGCAAAAAAATTGGTTTTTCTGTATAGCTGGAGAGCTTGGAGGCGATTTTTCATTTGCAGATTTATGCTGCAGATTTGAAGGAAAAGTTTGAACTCTCGGTTTGAGTGAAAAGTGCTAGAGGTTTGTTATGGGTGGTGGATATTACTGGTATATTAGTCGTTAATTTACTTCTTTTGATTTAGTTGGTGTTCTTATTTTGCTCCTCAAGCATATTTTTAATTTTGATTGCTTTTTCAAAATGATTTAATCTATGGGTTTTAATCCACCATGTAGCGGCTTCCATTAACTGGTCCGGGTCGTCATTTTTATTTTTAAAAAAAGCATAAAATGACAATCCAACATCTGATCCTTTTTGTGAAATTTTAAGATTACACACATCAATAATCTTTTGCCTTAGGGCTTTTCTCATTTTTTGGTTTTCTTTTTATAAAGTGGTTGAAAAAGCTATTGAGTTATGAGTGTTTATTATAGGGTCAAAAATTTGAAGAACATGTATAAAAATAAAATATCCTAGTTTTACCCCTAACTTATCCCCGCCTCTATTTAATGAGAGTATAGGAATATAGTCCTATAAATAACTGGAGGGGAAAATGTCCCATATTTCTATTTCTATCAAGTCAAATAAGTCGATTGCTTCTCAAAATATTATTTCGTCACTTTGTAATGAAAAGAATATAATTGATGTTGAGAAGGAGGGAGTAAAAATTGTTCGCTTGGTAAGTAAGAGTTTAAAAATTTCACCTGAGCTGATTATGCATCATTCACGCTGCAAAGTTCATGTTGCACAAGCAAGGCAGTTAGCTATGTATTTATTGCATGTTTGTGTGGGTTGTTCGATGAGTGCGGTTGGTAGATATTTTTGCCGTGATAGAACTACCGTTTCTCATGCTTGTAATAAAGTAGAAGATATGCGCGATAATGATGAATATGATGATTTTATTGCGTCTTTAGAAGCTGAAATAGAAATGCTATCAACACAAACTCTCGAGAATTTGGGGTCGTAAGGTGAGTGTTTCTATATCAAATAGTAGACGTCAAATTGCTTTTGTTCGCTCGCTAGTATCAGGTAAAAAAGCGGTTTTGCAAAAAAATGGAATATATAAAATTGATAGCAATACTCGCTGTGCATCGCTTTGCTCAAATCAAGTAAAAAAGCTAATTAGTGATGGTGTGCTAAATGGAACAAGAGGTGAAGTGAGGGCAAATAAACTTTCAAAAAACTGGCTAAAAAGAAGCATGGCTGAGCAAAGTGAGAGTTTTAGTGAGCAGCATCAAAATATAAAGGTTGATTTTGAAGGCAAGCGGGTGAATTTGAATGAGAATGTTTTGTTAAGGCTAAGTGTTAGCCAAAAAGGTAAAGCCCCATATTTCCAACCTCATCATATTGAAGCTGGAAAGAGGTTCTCAAGACTTTAGCAGCGAGCTTTTATTCGCCCAAATGTTACTATGGCGTATGGCGAAATGGGTAGCTCGGGATCTAAGAATTCTGCAAATATAAAAAAAGATATTTCTGATATGGCTATTGATGCTCGAAAAGAAATCGATAAAATAATTTCTAGGCTTCCTAGTGATTGTAGTTCAATTCTTATTGATATTTTAGGGCTGGAAAAAGGATTGCAGCTTATTGAGAGAGAGCGTGGTTGGCCTCGTCGGTCTGCAAAACTAGTGCTGCGAATTGGGCTTGAGCAATTAGCAAAAATTTATGGTCTGTCAGCAATAGCAACAGGCTTAACTAAGTAAATTTTTTGTATGAGCGAGCTTTTGCATGGATACGTTCTACCATCGCTTTTAGTCCGTTTGAGCGTTGAGAGGTTAAATGCTCGCTTAGGTTTAATTTCTCTAAAATTTCTACAGCGTCAATTTTCGAAATTTCATCTGGGGTTAAGCCAGAAAAAAGAGCTATCATTATTCCTACTATGCCTTTTACTATTTGGGCATCTGAATCTCCATTAAAGTAAATAGCTAGGCTATCGCTTTTATTTTCATCCTCAAATACTAGCCAAACTTGAGAAGCACAGCCATGCACTTTGTTTTCCTCAACTCGTTGTTTTTCACTAATAGGTGAAAGCATTTGCCCTATCTCGATTAGATAGCGATAGCGATCTTCCCAATCATCTAGGAATTCAAAATTTTCAGAAATTTCTCTAAAATTTGGTAAATTACTCATATAATTTATTTATAACATCAAATCTTTTTTTCCAATCAAATTATCTAAATGACTGTATATAAAGTTAAACCGCAAACACAAGGCAGTGTGTTTGCGGTTTAAAAGAGGAGCTGCAGTTTTAAAAAGCATCGGGGATAGCAGCCCCTAAAAGTTAGCCTGTTCTTTTTAAGCGAGGTAGGGGAATTGGAGCTTTAGAAAGGCTTTGCGCTTCTTGCATGGGAAGAGCGATAGTTGGAGTTCTTGTTGAAATGGAGGTAGTTAGAAAAGTCTTAGTGGTCGAACATTTAAGCGTGCTACAATTTGTTGAATTTAATTGTGAAATTAATGCTTTCTGACCCAGATCTATTGCGGCAGAATTTATAGCGTCTTTTTTTGAATTGAAATCTAAATTTTGTGGTTGGATAACTACAAATGCTAGCCCTAACCAAAATATAGATTTTATTAAAAACATTATATCGCTCAAATCTCTTTGAAATTATTTGCAAATGAAAATTCAATTGCTTGTGAAAATAGCTATAGGGAGAAATATTTAAGCGATATTGTTTGAATTTAGTAAGATTTCTATCAAATTTTATCTATTTGTGAATTTTCTTGTAAATGAATTATTTACTCTAACCTTAAAAACTATGATTTTTTAGGTGAATTTACTCACTTAGAGGCTCTCACTTAATGGTGTCTTAGGGCTTTAAGTGCAGGTTAGATAAAGAAGATGAAAGAGCATGTTTATTTGCTCTTTCTAAATCGTAGCGTTTTTTTGTAAATGAGTATCACCACGATGAATAATTCGGAATTGCCGAAAAAAAATAGTATTATGCTTGGAATTTCTACCGCCTTAGTAATTATTAGCGGGTTTTTGCCAGTTCTGCTTATTGTAAAATTAGGCATCTATAGTTTGTCATCTGCCACCATTATATATAGTTTGTCTGTTTTTATTGTGCTTGGTTTTATAATGCTAAGTAAAATAGCAAAGCCGCAACAAGATTTGCGCTTTGGAGAAGATTATTTAGAATATTTTGGTGATGGGGCGTTTTTGTTTAATAAAGCTGGTGAGATTGATTATATTTCAAATTCAGCTAAGAAATTATTTTCCTGTCAAAAATTTGAGCTTTCACAAACGGGTTTGTTTGATCGAACGCATATTATGGATCGCCCTAGCTATTTAAATGCTATTTCAAAAGCTCGAATGAATATGCAAAAGCAGACTATAACCATTCGTATGCGTAAAGATAATTTGACCTCAAATCAAATTGCAGCAGAATTTATTTGGGTTGAGATTGTTTTTTCTCCAATTGTAAATAAGGGCATGAATAGAGTTAAAAACACAGGTAATCATGAAAAAGAGCCGCATGAGATAATTGCTTTATTTAAAGATGTCAGCAAGCAAAAGCATGAAATGGAACAATTGCTTGAGGTGAAGAAAATTGAAAAAACAGATTCTGATACAAAGACACAATTTTTGGCAATGATAGGGCATGAATTGCGCACGCCACTAAATTCTATAGTTGGTTTTTCTGATTTAATGATAAGCAATATTGGTGGAGAAATTGCGCCAAAACAAATGGAATATGTAAAAAATATTTCTCAAAGCGGTTATCATTTACTTGGTGTGGTAAATAGCTTGCTTGATATGTCAAAACTTGAAGCGGGTAAATTTGAGTTATCTGTTGCAAAATTTGATCTAGCAACAATTATTGAACCTTGTATTCAGATTGTATCAAAGTTGGCACAAGATAAAAATATTAAAATCGAGATTGAAATTGATGAAAACCTTCCTGAAATCTTTGCTGATGAGAGAGCCTGCACCCAGATAGTTATAAATTTATTATCAAATGCTATTAAATTTTCAAAGAAAAACACCAGTGTGGTTTGTGCAGTAAAACGAGCGGGGCATTTTTTGTCGCTTAGCGTAAAAGACACTGGAATTGGTATGGATAAAGAGCATGTTGCAAAATTTGGCGAACCATTTTTGCAAGCTCATGTCGGCCCTACTAGAAGTTATGAGGGAACAGGGCTTGGTGTTTCTATTGTTAAGGGGTTGGTGGATTTGCATCAAGGAAATTTGGTCGTGAAGTCTAAGTTGGGAATTGGGACAATTATTTCTGTATCCCTACCAATTGGTGAGCCAGTTTTAGCAAGAGATGGGCAGAATAATATAATGTACAAGCAAAGATATTTTAAAGAAGAAGAAATGATAGATGAGCAAAGAAAGGCTGTTTAAATGAATACGCAAGCTATTTCGAATATACCTATTATGGCAACAAGAGCATTGGGAAATGCAACTTTGAGAATGATAAGTTGGCTGGGAGCTAGAATTGTTCGTAATCCGCTTTTGAGTGCTATTGTGGTTGTTATGAGTGTTGGAGCTATCGCAAGTTTAAATAACGCTTTATTTTTGCAAAAACAGGCGCATCCCTCTCCGTTCTTTGCGCCAAAGCAAGAAGTTGCTCTGGTTCAAGATCCAGTTTTTGCACTAGATCCAAAGCCGCAAATACTACCTGTTTCTACTCAAGCTATTTCTACACCAACTCAAATAACACCGCAAATTGCACCAGTCCCTGCAACCAGTGAGGCGGTATCGCAAATCGATCATGCAAAATTGGTTTTGGTACAGAAAAAACTTGTTAGTATGGGGTTTTTTAATGGTGTTGTTGATGGGTTTTACGGACCGAAAACAGCAAGTGCAATTCGTGCATTTGAGAATAGTGTTGGTAAATCTCCTGTTGGAGCATTAACGCCAAAAACTGTGAATGACATTTTATCCTCAAAAGTTAATACCTTTAGCCAGACAATAATTAAACCTAATGAGTTTGTTAATGCTAGCGGATTGCTTGAAGATCCTATTATGGAGATTGTTAGAAATGCAACTAATAATAACATTCAGACAATTGATGTTAAAATGATAAAGGACATACAGGTGGCTCTTTCTAGTCTTGGTTTTTTACATGGAAAAATTGATGGGATAGCTGGCTTGTCGACTTCTAGGGCAATTCGAGAGTTTGAAGTTTTTCATAACTATAAAGTAAGTGGGGAAATTAGCCCTGAGCTTTTGGACATGTTACTTAGTGCTGGAGCTAAAATATAAACCAAGTTTGCAGTAAAATATGGTAATGCTAAATATTTTTAGGATAGGGAATTGAGCCAGCTTCGCTCTGATATTTGGTGTAGTGCATTTGTGCGCTCTCATAATGATCTTGGTCATTTTTGCGTTGTTGCAAAAAAGGGGCATGAAATTGCAGGGCAGATTTGGATTGAGTTAGATCATCTAGATAATAGTTTTTGCCTATATTCTCCTGCTCCTGCTTTAAAATATGATATTGAAAAATATAAATATGAGAGGGTTTTTGAGCATCGCTTGAAATTTGTTAGCGCAAAAGAAATTAAAAAACAAATTGAGCAAGAGCAAAATTTTGATCCAGATATTTGGATAATTGCTCTAGAAATGCGAAAAGGCGAGTTAGGCTTAAAGGTTGTTTAGCTTAACTCACGTGGCGGGTTGGAATTTTTTTAAGAGTGTTGATTGTCTTTTTAATTGGCAGTTGATTTGAAACTAGGCGAGCGTCTTTAGATATTGCTTGCGTAGAAGATGTTTGAGTATATTGCGGCTTGGTAAGGTCAAGTAGGTTCACCTCTTCTCGCCACACACTTAATAAAAAAGCCATTGAGTCTATGCTTACCTCACTAAATAATTTTGCAAAGTGGGCTAGGATTTTTGATCTGTCTTTGTCGTGTGAAGTTGCATGAATTAGCACTTTTAAGCCATCATGGACAGTGCAACCAAATGCTCTTAGGACTACAAATAATGCTGCCCCACTTTCATCATGAGAGATCTGTCCGCAACTAATATCTTCTAGGCCTGTTATTTGGGCAAGTAATTTTGTAATTTCTGGTCGCCGGTTTTGTTCAAATAACTTCATTAATGCTTTTGTTAGCTGGCTATTTGCAACTGAAATCTGCTCTAAAGTTTTTTTAATTGGAGCGTTTGGAGTTTTTCGTTTTGAGAATGCAAAAATTACTTTTAAGCGATCAGCCTCACTTAAGTCAAAAAATGCAGGAGCAAGTAATGCTGCATCAAAGTCATTGCGATCTGCAAGTGAAATTGCAACCTGATGATCCATTTGGGCTGAGCGTGCTAGGGCATTAAGAAACGGCCCTTGCGCCCTAAAAGAAATATTTGAGGCCAAAGATCTATACACTTTACGTGAATTAAGCTGGAAGAGTTTAGTAAGGGTTGCGTTTGTAAGGTCTGATCTACTAGCAATTGTTGCACAGGTTTCAATTATTTTTTCATTTATGAGCTGGTTTAAACTTTGTTCTGAAATTGAATTGGCAGATAATAGATAGTCGTTAATATCTTGGCCAATATTTTTAATGACCAATTGTTCTAAAAGATAAGTAAGATGTTGAGAGCGGCCAAGAATAGCTGCGGCTTTATGAGTGGCACTAGTTTGTGCAGTTTCAAATAAGCGAGATGCTAAGGTTTCAAATTGTTCTATTTCACTTTGTAATGGTTTTGCTTTGCGTGTGAATGCGTCGCATGCAGCAATTAATAAATTGCTGGCTCTTTTTGTATCGCCAGTTTCACTGAGCAGTTGAAATGTTTCGTAAGGTTGAAAACCAATCATAGAAAAACCTAAAAATTTTGTGTGCTTTTAAAATATAGTTAATAATTCAATTAAAAACGTTAGCAGACTATTAACCTTGATGATTTCTTAATGATATTTGGAGCATAATTCACACAATTCTTCCTTTTGTGATGATTAGTTGGGTGAATTACTACAAATAAAGGACTAAGAGCGGAGAAAAATGATGGGAAAGCTCATCAATATTAATAAATATGTTCACTGTGATTCGAAAAAATCAGCAAGAGAAAAGATTATTGCTGATGAGGCTAGAGGTCAAATAATTATGTTCACTGGCATCAGATATGAACGTCAAGTTGATACAGATAAGGGTGATAATCGCCCAAATAAAAAACGCAAACGCGGATAATATTTTGCATCGATTTATTTTATTAATAGCCATTTTAGGTTTAATTTCTGCCTGTGCTAGACCCACGGGGGATTTTGGACGCGCTCAATCTAGTGTGGTTCATGATGAAATTTTGCCACAAGTTGGAAAACTAAGAGCCAAAGCAAATGGTGAACCGCAATCTAATCTTAATCTAACTGATGAAGAACATGAGATGCATAATAGAGTGTGGCGGTTTCTTGTTGCTAGCCATGCTAAAGATTGGTTCTATGATGCTGTAGTAGAGTGGCAAAGATTACGACTTATTACTGCACAAAATAATAAATTTTCAACTGATAGATATTATTCATTTTTACGTTCACAAAAATATTCTTCGTCAAAAGTGCGATATTATAAAGTTGCAAATGATATTGATGCCGATTTGAATACTTCTCCTAGTGTTTTTAAGGCAATTTGCGATGTGTATGAAATTGATCGACGCCGCTCGATTGCAGTTCAATCATTGAATAGTGCGCAAGATATTGAAAAAATATCGGTTAGTGAGCGCAGAGCAGAAAATAATATTTATATCGACTGGTTTGTTCAAGCAATGCGCTATCGTTATGATAGTTATTCATTGGCTCTTGAGCGTTTATTGATTGAAACTCCTCATGAAGGTGCGAGAGATGTCGATAGGAGATTAAGTTTATTTGCTATTGAGGTTGAGCGTGCTGAGCGTCATGATTTTTGTAGATCGCCTTTGGATTATACAAAGACAGCAAATTCAAATGCTATAGCTTCACGATATGAAACAAAATCATATATTTTTGGCTCAGAGAATGAGCTTAATTCAGAATATTTGAAATAATTTATTGGTTTTGTCCAACGTGTGAGCAGTGTAGTTTTTCTAATGTTTCTTTATATCGTTGCCACATTGCTGGGTGAGGGACTGCTAGTCTTATAACAATAAACACTTCATCTCGTGGCACTTTTACAATCAATATTCCACTCTCTAGTTCAATTTTTTGCTCTGCTAAAAGCCTAGTTTGGGCTGGGTTAAAAATCCCAATATCAAGAGAGCTGCCACCACCAGAGCGATTTGTTGTTGAATAAATGGCAACGCCATTCTTATCAAAAACACCTACTGACCAAAAATCATTTGGCAATTTTCCATTTATTATCCCAGGGCCAATTGAAAGGTCAAAACGGCAAACTGCGTAAGCTAATTCAGGATCAAGGCGCAAAATATTTGCCTCTTGTTGTTTTGGTTTTGCAATAGTTATTAGCTCGCCTGGTGCGCCAATTTTTGCAAAAATACTCCAAACATTATTTGGAACAATTTGTGGCAGGGATAGAATTAGAGTTAAATGAATGATTAGGCCAAGTAAAATGCCACCAAAAATCCAAAGAGTTGTTTTTATCATGAACAGCCCTTATTTTTTATTATTGGCATAGTGTTTATTGTGCCACCAAAGCCAGAAAGAACAGAGGCATCATATAGAGTTAAATTTACCTCGAAATATCCTTCACCCTCTATTTCAAGCCAATTTTGAGGGCTTAGTTTTGAGCCAATATTTATAGTTGCAACGCCATTGTTTGAGCGAGAAAGTCGCTTTGAATTCATTGATTGAGTGGCATTTAATGGTGTGATGGAATGTCCGTCTGGTGCTAATGCTCTTAATGTCCAAAAACTAGCAGGTGGGGCGTTCCCAATAATAGAATAGTTACATTCTCGTAAAAGTAATTCCCCACCCTCATCTCGTTGTGCAACAAATTGAACGCCCTCAGAGCGACCCAATTGCAGTGTAGTGCCAAGTGATACAAAGGCCTTTGTGTATGGGTCAGGGTTTGGAGCTCCAGCATTTGCCCATGTTGCCCATGACCCAATATGATATGCTCCAATAAAGCGTCCATCAGCAAGTGAATAATAGCTCAGACCTAGCCCAACAAAAAGGGCGGTAAAAATAAATGCTAGAAAATTTGGAGTGAATTTATTCAATTAATTACCCTCCTCATTCTTAATAGTGTTGGCAATTTTTTGTGAAAGATCTAATAATTTATTTGCAGCTAGTGGTTGCAAAATTGGCGGACGTTTGTTGATTAAAACACCATCTTCATTAGTTTCTCCTTCGGCAATGATGAAAGGAGCAGGTTCAAAGTCAACTCCATAGAGCGGCTTTATCTCTATGTTGGTGTGGGCGAATTTCATAAATTTTTGCCAAATCATGGCTGGTAATGATCCGCCAGTTAGGCGATTTGTAGGTAGATAATTGTCGTTTCCCATCCAAACAGCAGCAACATAATTGCCTGTAAATCCTGCAAACCATGCATCTCTATATGATGAGGTTGTCCCTGTTTTTCCTGCTGCTGGCACTCCTTCAATTTGGGCGCGTCGGCCAGTTCCCGCAACTACAACATTGCGCATCATCATATTCATATCCATTGCAGTTTTTTCACTCATTATGCGTTCATTTTCAGGTTGTAGCCGAGCGTCAAATACAACTTCGTTAGAAAGATTGGTTATTCTTGAAATACCAAATGCAGGAGTTTTTAGGCCTTTATTTGGAAAAACAGCATAAGAAGATGTCATGTCGAGAACGCTTACAGATGCAACACCTAGTGCTAGTGAGCGGGTAACTGGGAAGTCATTTGTTATGCCCATTTTATGTGCCATGTCGGCAATGGCTTTACGCCCAGTATCAATAGATAGCCTTACTGGAACGGTGTTTATTGATCTGGTGAAAGCGTTTAATAGGGTCACTTGCCCACGATAAGAGCGATTATAATTTTGTGGACACCAGTTGCCTATACATACTGGCCTATCACTTATTTTAGTTTTTGGCGAATAGCGGCCAGTTTCAAAGGCTGTGGCATAAACAAATACTTTAAACGATGACCCCGGTTGGCGGGTAGAGGCGGTAGCCCTATTATATTGGCTTTTGCTATAATCTAAGCCGCCAACCATCGCACGAACTGCTCCATTGGTATCGGTAACAACAATTGCAGCTTCGCTTACGTTATATCTTTCACCATTTTCTTGAATTACAGAGGTTACTGCTTCTTTTGCATAATTTTGCAAAATTGGATCAAAGGTTGTTCTAACGATAAATCCTACTTCTTTAGAGCCAGAAATAGTTTTTTTGACTTCTAAAAAAGCCCAATCAAGAAAGTAGTTTGGTGAATTAATTTCATTATGACGTTCAATATGTGTTGCTGGAAAACGTTGTGCAACTGTGATTTGTCCAGCAGTTAAAAACCCAGCTTCAACCATGTTTGAAAGAACATCATTTGCTCGCCCTCTTGCTGCTGCTAAATCAATATGTGGGGCGTAACGACTGGGTGCTTTAAATAACCCTGCCATCATTGCGGCTTCTGCAAGAGTAAGGTTTTGAACTTTTTTATTAAAGTAATAATCTGCAGCAGCAACCACGCCAAAGTTTCCACCCCCCATATAGGCACGATCAAAGTATAGTTTTAAAATATCGTCTTTCGTAAAATGAGCCTCTAACCAAAGTGATAAAAATGCCTCTTTAATTTTTCGCTCAAATGTACGCTCTGAGGAGAGGAAAAGAGTTTTTGCTAATTGTTGAGTTATAGAAGATCCGCCCTCAACCACTGAATTTGCTTGAGCGTTTGATATTGCTGCTCTTAGAATTCCGAGTGGATCTATGCCCAAATGTTCATAAAATCTTCTATCCTCAGTTGCTAAAGTTGCCTTTATTAAATAATCAGGCAATTCGCTTAATTCAACCGAATCATCACTCCTGATGCCACGGCGTCCAATTTCTGTACCGTATCTATCAAGAAAAACTATCGCATAATCTTCTGCTTTGTTGAACTCGCCAGAGGCTGTTTCATCAAATGCAGGTAATGCTAAGGTTAGCATAAACACCGCACCAATTGCGCCAAAAGTTAAGCCATCTGAGAGAATTTCTACAATGAAGCGGCGAAAGCCTGTGACATGGAAGAATGACATTATGTCTTCAAGTCGGGTATATTTGCGGCTTAGGGATTGAAAAAAATTGTATAGGGACGAATCAAGCCAAGCGTCAGCACTGAGCAAAAAGTTCTTTTTATTGCTAGTTTTATTGTTTTTTGGCAGTTTTGACACGCTTGTCTTTCTTAAGTGGTTCTTCTATTATTTATATACTTATAGATGTTGGTTAAAGATGGCAAAATTAATGGTGTTTTACAAAGAAAAAACTCTAGATAAAATGAGTGACAAAGAATGGGAAGATCTTTGCGATCGTTGCGGTAGATGTTGCTTAATAAAATTAGAAGATGAGGACACGGGAGAATTTATATATTCAGACGTGCGTTGTGTTTTGCTTTGTGGAAAAAGCGGACAGTGTAAAGACTATGAGGGCCGTAAGTCTTTAGTGCCTGACTGCTTAAAATTATCAAAAGAAAATATCAAGGAAATAGAGTGGCTACCCTCTACATGCGCATATGTAAAAATTGCAAAAGGGGAAGATCTTGCTTGGTGGCATCCGCTTGTTGCTGGAAATGATAGTGCGATAAAAGATGCTGGAGTGTCTATATCTGCTCGTGAAACTGTCTGCTCAAGTGATATGGATGTTGATAAGTTTCTTAGTCATATTGTAAAATGGCCCAATTTAGACCCAAAAGACGAATAGCTATTTTTTATATTCTGGCTTATTTTCATCTTGAGAGCTAAGGACAAAGCCAATAATTTGCGCTACTGCTTCGTATAACTCTATTGGTATTGTTTGATCTAGCTCAACCCCGCTCAAGGCTTCTGCGAGCATTGGGTTTGTTTCGATAATAATGTCATTTTCTTTTGCTAATTCGATAATGCGTTTGGCTATTTCGCCATAACCTTTTGCGCTTACAAGTGGTGCGTCATCGCTATCCTTGTTATATTTAAGGGCAATTGCAATATCTTTTTCTCTCTTATCATTTTGGTTATCATTCATGATTTTATACCATAGCTGTTAGGGGGCGGTTTGGGAGCTCCATGTCGAATGTGGATTGAGCCAAGCTCTAGATTTTTTTCTAAAAGAGAATTGTTCAAAAGTGGCAGCATTTTTTCTAATGAGTTTGCTGTGTCTTTTTGTGCTGCCCAGATAGTTGCATTGATTTTTTTGAAACGAAAAGCAACATCAGCCCCCACTTCACCAATATCTTTTAAATTCATTGAAAAGCGTAATTGCCAGCCATCATCTTTTTGTTGATTTTTTTCACTTGCATCACGTGATATTTGAAAACGAATTAAATTTGTTTCTCCATTATAGACAAAGGGGATTTCTAGGTTGGTTTCTTGTGAGGAAAGCCCCATGGTGCGAGCATTTGCTTCTGGTAATGAGGTCATTTGAAATAGTCGTAATCGTGATAATGCTGCATCTGTTTGAGAGAGAAGAGTTTGCCCTATATTTTGGGTTGATTGTCCTGATGTGCTTGTTTGTTGCGTAGGTGCGTTTGAGCGGGGAACTGCTCCCTTTATTGGAGGGTTTGGGCGATTTATATCTGGTTTTATTGTGCCTGATTGCTCGCCTAGCCATTTTGTTAGGCTATTGCGAAATAGTAATAATAGGATTTTTAAATCTGCTTTTGTTGTAGTTAAACTTATAGGGTTTTGAGTGTTAACATTATTTGGAGCTTGGGCGGCAGTTGCCAATATGGCCTCCATAAAAACGCCAGATTGCTTAATTGCCGTTTGAATATTTTGAGCAGATGGTGGGCTATTATCAAAATTTATCTTAGCATTTTGTAATTGCTGAGCAG
>JAMONZ010000016.1 GCA_027066315.1 Hyphomicrobiales bacterium | reverse complement strand
ATCAAGGCCTTGTTTTATTGCTTTAATAATAGCTGAACGGGTGGCACTTGCATCACGAAATCTTACTTCAGTTTTAGCTGGGTGCACATTTACGTCAACCTCGCTTGGAGGCAGCGAGATGAAAAGCGAAATGGTTGCAAATCTATCTCGAAAAACATAGTCAGAAAATGCTGCCCGCACTGCCCCCAATAATAATTTATCTCGTACTGCACGGCCATTTACAAAATAAAATTGGCTAAGTGAATTGGCTTTGGTAAATGTTGGCAAGCCCGCTAGGCCTACAATATTTATTTCATTCCATGAAAAATCCAAAGCAAAAGAATTTTCTACAAAGTCTGCACCCATAACTTGTGCAACCCTTGCCTTTAATGCCCCTTTGCCGCTTTGGGCTGGCCAGTTTATTGTTGATCGATTTGAGCCTTCAAGAATGAAATGAACGTCAGGGTTAGACATGGCCAAGCGTTTAACAACATCTGTGATTGCGCTGGATTCTGCTCTATCTGATTTTAGGAATTTTTGACGAGCTGGAACTGCCCCAAATAGGTTTTTTACCTCAACAATTGTGCCTTTATTCATTGAAAAAGGCTTTGGCTGTTTAGTTTTCCCTTGAAAGGTTGATATTTTTAGTCCGCTATCAGCATTTGTTGTGCGTGAAGCAATCATTAGTTCAGACACTGCGCCAATGGAGGCTAAGGCCTCGCCACGAAAGCCAAGTGAGCGAATATCATCAAGCTCATCATTACTTAGTTTTGAGGTAGCGTGACGCTCAATTGAAAGTTTTAAATCGGCCTCATTCATGCCAAAGCCGTTATCTTCAATGCGTAATAGGCTTTTGCCGCCATTATTTGCTGTGATAGAGATTTTACTCGCACCAGCATCTAGTGAATTTTCAACTAATTCTTTTAATGCACTAGCTGGTCGCTCAACAACTTCACCAGCGGCGATGCGGTTGACTAGATCATCTGGTAATCGTCTGATAGACATTTTCATCGATTCTCCTATACTTGAAAAATACTTTAGCAATATCAAACAAGGTTACCAAGTAAATTGACCAAATTATCACCAATGAAGTTAGCATTAGAACTTGCCCAAAAAAGCGCAATTGCGGGTGAAGTGCCTGTGGGTGCGGTAATTGTTTATAAAGGTGAAATTATTGCAGGTGAGCAAAATAGAATGGTTGAATTAAATTCTTTGATGGCGCATGCAGAAATTTTGGTAATTAAAAAAGCACTTGATATTTTAAATGTCAGCCGGCTTGAGGATTGTGATTTATATGTAACTTTAGAGCCTTGTACTATGTGTGCAGGGGCTATTTCACTAGTTAAAATAAGGCGAGTTTATTATGGGGCAGAAGATGAAAAAGGCGGGGCTGTTGATAATGGTGTGCAGTTTTTTAAATCTAAAACCTGTCATCATAGACCAGAAGTGATTGGCGGAATGAATGAGCAGCAGGCATCTGAGCTGCTTAAGAAATTTTTTGCTTTGAGACGATAAAATCTTCGATTAATTTTGCGAGTTGGCGTTTGAAATTGTCTTTTTCTTTTTCGCCTTCTTCGATTATTTCACGCACACGCCAAAATTCATATGCGCCAAATTCTTTTACATTTGGGCGGATATATAAGTCTGGTGGATAGGCGGCAATATTATGTGCAGTAAGGGAATGCATCATGATTTGGGCAGATCCAAGCGTTACATCAATGGTTGATGGCTCTTTTATTGATGTACGTATACTTGGGTCGCCATTAACATCTATTGCAATAGTGAGGTCGGTGTCGATTGAGGCTGAATCAAGAGGAAGTGGGTTTACCACTCCGCCATCAACGAGCAGACGTCCATCAAATTCTACTGGTTTAAATAATGACGGAATGGCAATTGAGCCAGCAATGGCTGGAATAATTTCTCCGCTGTGAAATATAACCTGATGCCATGATCTAAAATCTGTTGCGATGATATAGAGTGGAATTCTTAAATCTTCAAAATCTTTTGGAAAGTCTGGCGGTAAAAATGCTTCAACAATATTCATGGGGTCAAGCTGCATAGATATGCCGTTTTTAAACAGGTTGCGCATATCTTTAATTTGGGTTTTCCAAAGGCGAGAGGTGATTGAGCGCATATTGCCAAGCACTTTTATGGAATGTTCACGAATTTCTTTTCCGCTTAAACCAGCAGCCCAGCCAGCACCAACAAGTGAGCCAATTGAAGTGCCGGCAATTACTGATGGGCGCAATCCCATCTCGTCCATTGCCTCAACAAATGGAATGTGCATTAAGCCTCTTGATGAGCCACCACCAAGCGCAATACCAATTCTTGGGCCTTTAATTGTTGTCACTTTTTTCTCTTTATTTTTTAATTATAGAATAATTATGTCAATTTTAGATTTTAGATTTATCTATTGCTCGCCAGCCAATATCTGAACGATAAAAACTATCCTCCCATTCAATATTTAAAATTGCTTCATAGGCAGATTTTTGAGCCTGTTCAACATTTTTGCCAAGTGCTGTAACGTTTAATACTCGCCCACCATTTGCTAAAATTTTCTCACCCTCAAGTATAGTTCCTGCATGAAATATTTGAATATTTTCATTATTGGCTTGGTCGATTTTTATTAAAGAGCCTTTTTTATACGAAGCTGGATAGCCTTTTGCAGCAAGCACAACCGTAAGGGCAGCTTCATCTCTCCAATCTAATTTTATGTTTGAAATATCACCCTTTGCGCTGGCCATTAAGAGATCAAGTATATCGCTTTTTAATCGCATCATAAGAACTTGACATTCTGGATCACCAAAGCGTGCATTATGTTCAATTAAATATGGCGCGCTATCTTTGACCATAAGTCCGGCAAATAAAACGCCGCTAAATGGCATGCCTCGTTTTGCCATGCCCTTTATTGTTGGTGCAATTATTTCATGTTCAATGCGTTTTAGTAAGTTTTCATCTAATAAAGGAGCGGGGGAGTATGCACCCATGCCACCAGTGTTTGGCCCTTTATCACCATCATAGGCACGCTTGTGATCTTGGGCTGAAGCGAGGGTGATATAATTTTTGCCATCGCAAATTGCAAAAATTGACAATTCCTCACCCTCTAAAAATTCTTCGATTACAACTTCTGCTCCTGCCTTGCCAAATATTCCAGAAAAACAATCTTTTATGGCCTTTTCTGCATCTTCAAATTTACTAGCAATCGTTACGCCTTTGCCTGCCGCTAAACCATCGGCTTTTATTACGAGGGGGAATTGTTGGGTTTTTGCAAACTCAAGTGCAAAAACTTCTTCATCAAATTTTGCATAGGCGGCAGTTGGAATATTCATTTCATCGCATAATGCTTTGGTGAAGGCTTTTGAGCCCTCTAATTGGGCAGCGGCTTTTGTTGGGCCAAAAACATTAAAACCAGCTTTTTGTAGATCGTCGGTGATCCCTGCAACCAGTGGCACTTCTGGGCCAATTATTATCAAATTGATTTTTTCTGTTTGGCAAAATTTTATAACCTGCTCATGTTTTGTGACATCTAGGTCTATATTGGTAGCTAAATTTGCAGTGCCGCCGTTTCCTGTAGCTATGAAAAGTTTTTCAAGCTGCTTTGATTGGTTGATTTTCCACGCTAAAGCATGCTCTCGTCCGCCTGATCCGATTAGTAGAACTCGCATTTTTTTAAAATACCTTTATCAATGACTCTTGACTAGTTGCATCATTAGCATGCACTTATTACTCTATGGAAGAAAAAGCAACAAATGCACATGAATATTCTGTTTCTGAAATCTCTGGTGCAATAAAAAATTGCGTTGAAGATGCGTTTACTTATGTGCGAATAAGGGGCGAAGTTGGGCGATTATCTCGTCCATATTCGGGTCATATATATTTTGACCTTAAAGATGAAAAATCTGTAATTTCGGCTGTTGCGTGGAAAGGTGTTGCATCACGTTGGCGGTTTCAGCCAGAAGAGGGCTTGGAAATTATAGTCACTGGCCGTGTTACAACTTTTGCAGGTCAATCAAAATATCAAATTATTGTTGAAAGCGTTGAGCCAGCGGGTGAGGGTGCTTTGATGGCATTGCTTGAGGAACGCAAGAAAAAGTTGGCTCTTGAGGGTTTGTTTGATGAGAGTAAAAAAAAGCCGCTTCCCTTTTTGCCAAAAACTATTGGTGTAATCACCTCACCATCTGGCTCGGTTATTCGTGATATTATCCATCGAGTTGAGGAGAGATTTCCGCTCAATATAATTGTTTGGCCTGTTAGAGTGCAGGGCAAGACTTGTGCATCTGAAGTTGCGGCGGCGATTAGAGGGTTTAATGAGTTTGATGAAAATTCGCTGATTAAACGACCTGATTTACTCATAATAGCCCGTGGTGGTGGCTCGGTTGAAGACCTTTGGGGCTTTAATGAAGAAGAGGTTGTGCGGGCGGTTGCACAAAGTGAAATTGTTGTTATTTCAGCAATTGGGCATGAAACCGATACGACATTAATTGATTTTGCGGCAGATAAGCGCGCGCCAACCCCCACGGGTGCGGCTGAAATTGCAGTGCCAGTTCGTGCGGACTTAATTGCTTTTGTTGATGATTTAGGCTTGAGATTAAAAAATTCATCGATTCGATTGGTGCAGAATTTGCGAGATAGGGTGCGGGCTGGTGCGGCAGGGTTGCCAAGGCCAAGCGATCTTTTAAGCTCTGCTCGGCAAAGGCTTGATTTTGCGCTTGAGAGGCTTTTGTCTGGTTTGTCTACCTCTAAAGATCAAAAGGCTTTAAAATTTGCAAAAATTGCTGCCAGTTTAGGAAGGCCTGATGGTTTGATTTTTGCAGCCTCTAAAAGGCTTGATGGCTTAACAAGTCGGCTTGGTTCTGGTTTGTTGGCGGCAAAACAAAAAAAGGCATTATTGTTAGCAAAAACTGCGCCTCGCCTATCGGCTAATACGCTTGTTAAACAGACAAATAGTTTGCGAGATGGTTTGGAGCTTATGAAAAAAAATATGCCACTTGCATTTGAAAGAGGTATTAAAGATAAGAATAAGCAGCTTATTGGGTATGAAAAATTACTGAAAAGCCTTAGTTATAAATCTGTATTACAGCGTGGTTTTGCCATTGTTAGTGATGAAAATGATAAATTGGTTCGCGCAGGGGCGATGGTAAAAACCAATGATAGGCTAAAAATTCAATTTGCTAATGATAAAATTTATGTCATTGCAGATGGTGATAAAAAATCAAAGTTAAAGGTTAAAAAAACAGCTAAAAAAGATGACAATCAATCTAGTTTGTTTTGATATTAAATAAAGTGAAGTAAAAATGGATTTTTTAGAAAAAAAATACGGTAAAAGTGAAGCTAAGCTAAGATATTTAGATGCTGATATTGCGATAAAAACTCCTGGGACATTTGTCACCTGTGCAATAACAAAAAAGCAAATTCCAATTATAGATCTTAAATATTGGAATGTTGATAGGCAAGAGGCCTATGCAGATGCTGATGCTGCTATGCAAGCATTTGAAAAATATGGTTTGGGCAATGATTAATGTCTAAACTGACTAAGCGAGTTTTGATTATTTCTAACGGCAATGGCGAAGATTCAATGGCTGCTGCAATTGTAAAAAAACTTCCAGATGAAAATTTAGTTGATGCTTATCCAATGATAGGATTTGGCAATGCTTATAAGAATATCTGCCCAATTATTGGGCCACGTTTACATATCCCATCACAAGGACATCGAAAAGCTGGCTCAATAGCTAAAGATGTTAAGGGGGGAATGATTTCTGGTGCTTGGCGCACGATAAAATTCTTGCGCTCTATGAAGAATAGATATGATAAAATTATAGTGGTGGGCGATAGTGTTGTACCGATTTTGAGTGTTTTCGCTGGCTTAAAAATTGATATATATCTTGATGTTTATAAAAATGGCTATGCGCATAAATATATGAGTTTAGAGCATTGGGCGATAAAGAAAAGCTGTAAAAAAACCTATTGCCGAGATGATATTTTGGCATCATCTTTGCGCCAATCTGGTGTTGATGCTATCTCAAAGGGCAATATTATGCTCGATTTAGTCCCCTTTGGTGATTATGATGTGAAGAGTTTTAGAGATAAAAAATTTGCTCTAACTCTTTTACCTGGTTCACGAAAAACAACAGCAAAAAATCTTAAATTTCAAATTGATGCGCTTAGGCGATTACCTAAGGAGCTAGTCCCTGATATTTTTGTAGCTGTTGCGCATGATATATCTGTTGAGGAGTTGGCTGAAGTCACGCAGATGAAATATCATAAAGCTGACAGCGATTATTCTGCGGATTTAGGGTTTTTAAGTGATGGCGAGCTTAGGCTTAATCTTAGTAATGGTGTGGCTGGGAATATTATTATGGCGTCTGATCTGTTGCTTAGCCAAGCAGCGACTTTAACCTTGCAAGCACTTGGTTTGGGCAAGCCTGTTATTTCTTTTATTGAAGAGCATGACCGCCCAAAGCGCACAGAAGATAGAAAAAAACTAGCAGGAGAATCTCGTGTTTTTGTCACTCATAATATTGATGAGCTTAGCGCAGAAATAAAAAAACTGCTCTTGGATGAAAATGAGCGAGATAGAATGGGTGAAATTGGTCAAGCTCGAATTGGGACACGTGGTACACTAGAGGCTGTTCTGGCTGGAATTATTAGTTAAGTTTTTCATCACGAAAACCACCTAAAACAATTGCACTAATCATTGCATATAACGTTATTAGTAAGCCATGACTAAGCGTTCCTCCTGTTAATCCTGAGAAGAAATATAATGTGGCCATAATCAGGGTAATCTCTAAACGAATACCAAACATGTTATCTCGTGGAGTTTTTAATGCACCTATGATTGGGGCAAAGAGAAAAGAGAAATATATGATAATTCCAATAATTCCGATAGAAAAAGCATAATTGATAAAATCATTATGGAAATGAAAATATTGGATAAGGTGGGCATTATATTTTTTAATGTCTAAAACAGTAAAAGCCAGTTCGCTCATATTTGTCCAGCCGTGCCCAAATATTGGCTTGTCTAAAAACAATTCCCAACCTGCCTGATACATTTCAATGCGGATATTTGTTGTTTTAATGCTTGATAGGCCTTCGTTTAGGGCTTGGTTAATGATGTTACCAATTCCTGCAATTCTGCCAGATTGTTGGGTGATATAATAAAAACCGATTATAGCTAAAATAGATAAAATGCTTATAGCGAGTAATTTTGTTTTAATTGTTTTTGCTCGTCTAATTGTAAAGGTAGAATATAAGAATACTAAAGCTGGCAGTGCAATTGCTGTGCCTCTAGATTGAGTTAAAACGATAATGAGGATTGCAAAAATAGGGCCAAGCATGAAGATTATTTTTTTATATCCATCAATAAGAAAAAATCCCATACCTGCTATTATACCAAGGGTTGTGCCAACCATTGAAAGAGTTATTACTCCAGAGAAAAACCCTCTTGGTCTTGAAGAGTTGAGAAAATATAAATCATAGAGTGCGACTAAAATTGTCAACAAAGAGCCGATTAAGCAAAGCGATAAAAATATGATTGCCGTTTTTTTGCCGCCATATTTCTTGGCATATTTTCTAGCTAATATATAGGCAATTCCACTTGTTAAAAATGGCATGAAAGCAAATATGACCAATAGATCATTAGGTGAATTTGTTGAAATTGCAGTAAAAAAAGCAAAGACAATAAAGCCGATTGAGAATATTAATATCATTGGCTGTTGTTTTAATTCATTTATTTCATTTTTGCCTAAAAGGAAAGGAGAGGTAACAAAAGTGAGGATAAGAATGAATGAAGCCGCAATTGTGCCGATAATTGGGGTGGCCAGTGTTAATAAAGCAAGCAATGCCCACCAGATATAATTTGCTGATTTAGTCATGTTTATTTATCGTCGTGCTCTGGGTCCATAAGGCGGTGCATATGGACAATGAAATAACGCATGTGGGCGTTATCAACACTCATTTGGGCTTTTGTTTTCCAAACATCATAAGCGCTGGCATAATTTGGATAAAGACCAACAATATCTACCTCATCAAGATTTGCAAATTCTACATCTTCAAGGTCTGATAATTCACCGCCGATTACCATGTGCAAAAGTTGTTTAGTCGGGGTTTTTGTCATTAAAGTATTTCCTTAATTTTGTTGTCCTGTTATGATTTGCCTAGCTTTGGGCAGCCATAAATATTGCGCAATGTTTCACCTATAAGGGGTTTTAACGAAATATCGCCCATGGTTGCAAGAGCTCCATGTCTTATTTCTTGTTTATTAAATATTGGTTTGCCACAACATACATCTATCATTTCAATACCGCATTCTTCTAAAATAACTGCTGAAGCTGCAATATCCCAATCTTGTGCGCCCCGTCTGGCCAAGGCAACGTCAAGCACGCCTGTTGCTACTTGCACAAGGCGATATGCCAGTGAGGGGAATGCTGTGCCTCTTTCAAATTCTAGACCCTTATCTTCTAACTCAATATCAATTGCTCCAAGGGTAGAGATTATTGGAAGTTTTCGTTTGATATGGTGTTTTATTTGGCTTTTGCATAAAGTTTTTGAATTGAGATATGCTCCAGAGCCAATACTTGCCTCATAAAGCTCATCAAGTGCTGGGGCATAAATTACGCCTGCAATTGGTTTGCCATTTTTAACGATTGCCAAAGAGATTGACCAACAATCATCGCCACGCATAAAGGCACGTGTCCCATCAATTGGATCGACAACAAAGATATATTCTTTTGTTAATCGCTCTAAATTATCTGCGCTCTCTTCACTTAACCAGCCATAATTTGGCCTTGCGCCCATTAAACTATTATAAAGCATTTGGTTTACTTTAAAGTCAGCCTCGGTAACGGGAGAAGCATTTTCTTTTGTCCAGCTTTGAATATTGCGTCTAAAATAGCTTAAAGCAACAATTCCAGCTGATACAGCACAGGAGCGCAATAACTCTAGGTCAGTTTCATATTGGTCTTTTAAAATTGGATCCATAAAAAGGCTCTAGTGATAAAATTGTTAGCTTGATAGATGAGCCAATAGTAAAGCACAAGTAAAACTGTTGGGTTAACGGCCTGTTACACCGACTCACTTTTTGCTAACCCTTTTATAAAGCAAGGAAATTTTAACCTCATATTTTAAGGTCACGCTCATTAGCCTTTGCTAATTTCATTCTCAACAAGAGCATAAAAACAAAAATAGCTCTATATAAGATAACAGGAAGAAATTGATTATGGCACAAGATATTGGAATAGTTGGAACTTCAACTATTATTATGTTTAGGGGGGCACATTTTACTGGTGTGCATCATACGCCTGCTAATGATAATGAAAAAGAGAGCGAAAATAAAACACTTACTATTCGCAAAAAGCTAGGTGAAAGCGGCGATGTTATAAGGGTCAAAGTACCTGTTGCTGAATATTATGGTGTTGTAATTTCTACAATTATTTCTGATGAGGGTGCGCTTTCTAGCGAAATTGCGCTTGCTCATAAAGATGAAGAGCTAAACTATACCGTGTTTAAAGAAGATGGTAATCTTAATGTAGTTGCTGAATGGCAAAATTGGGGCAAAAAACTGCGCCTTCCGCTTTATATACAGGCGGGTGATGGTGGGTTGATGCCATATAGCCAGCAGGTTGATGGTGTTATGGTTGGTAATACATCAGAGCGCAAAAAAGCAATTGGTGAAAGTAATCGCCGCCCAAGATTTTTAAATAGACGTAAATAATTTATATCAAAACCTCCAAGAATAGTGCTGCGCTCAAGGTCAACCCTACATAATGGTTGGCCTTGAAGCGTATTAGGGCATTTTGATTATTACTCGGTTTTAGTGTTTTTACTTGCCAAAATAATAATGCTATAGGCAAGGTTAGGGCTATTAGGAATATTATTCCTGCACCTGCAAATAGGCCAGAAATAAGCCAAAACAAGATGGTTGCTAAATAAAATAGAGCAATTATTAGCTTTGAATTCTCACCAAATAATCTTGCCGTGGATTTTACCCCTATCATTGCATCATCTTCAATGTCTTGCATGGCATAGATTGTATCATAACCAATTGTCCACATAATGCTGCCAATGTATAAAAATACTGGCGCAAGGCCTAGTGAGCCAAAAATTGATGACCAACCAATCAGTGCGCCCCAAGAAAACGCCAACCCTAAAAACAGCTGCGGCCACCAAGTTATACGCTTCATAAAGGGATAAATGGCAACTAAAATAAGTGAAGATGCGCCCAAGATTATTGTAAAAAAGTTAAACTGGACTAGAATTAAAAGCCCTATTAATAATTGAGCAAGCAAGAATATTATAGCTTTTTTTACGCTAACTTGCCCGCTTGGGATTGGACGAGAGCGAGTTCGGGCGACTTTTTTATCAATATTGCGATCAACAATATCATTAAAAGTGCAACCTGCGCTGCGCATCACCATAGCACCAATGAGGAATAATAGTAGAAAATACCAATTTATTGATATGTTTGGGTCTTTGATATTTGCTAACAAAAAGGAGAAGACACAAGGCCAAAAGAGTAGCCAGATGCCAATTGGTCTATCAAGCCGCATTAGGCGTAAATATGGCTTTGCCCAGCTAGGGGAAAATCTATCTACCCAATTATTTTGAGTGGCATCGGCAACTTTTAGTTTTTCTTGCATAAATTTCTACCTAACTTTAATGATCAGTTTATCATCTAGTTTTTATATAAGGTCAATAAAATGCCCCGCAATCATAAAAAAATAACTCGAATATTTGTTGAAAATGCTTTGCAAGATGGTGTTGAGATTGAGCTTGATAAATCTCAAAGCAATCATTTGCTTAACGTGTTGCGTAAGAAAACTGGCGATGGGTTAATTGTTTTTAATGGGGTTGATGGCGCATGGTTGGGGAAAATTACTCAAGCGGATAGAAAAAAATCTGTGGTGAAATTGCTTGAGCAGATTGCTGTTCAGCCTAAGAATATTGACCTTTGGTATGGATTTGCGCCACTTAAAAAAGCTCGGCTTGATTATATGATACAAAAGGCTACCGAAATGGGAGTTAGTAATATAGCACCTGTTATTACTCAGCATACACAAGCGCAAAAACTAAAGACTGAGCGACTAAAGGCTTATGTTGTTGAGGCAGCGCAGCAATGCGAAGTGCTTAATATACCTAAAATTGAAGCGCAAACCACTTTTAAAAAATTACTTGAAAACTGGTATGTCGAGCATGGAGAGCGAGTTTTAATTGTTGGAGATGAGAGTAAAGAGGCAGGTTCGCCGCTTGCAACTTTAGAAGCCCTTAGGGGTAAAAAAATTGGGCTTTTAATTGGCCCTGAGGGTGGTTTTTCTGATGAAGAGTTAGCTTTTTTATATACGCAAGATTTTGTTATTCCTATTAGTTTAGGTGAGAGAATTTTAAGGGCAGATACGGCGGCGGTTGCGGCTTTGGCACTTATTCAGGCAATAATATATCAATAAATATTCATCGGTAATTTGCGATAAAACCATTGCATTTATAAAAATCATTCTTATTATTAAAATATAATTTTTCAAAAATAGGTTATTATCTTATGGCTATTGATAGTGTTTCGCCGCTTATCGAAACTAAGGTGGATTTAATTGAGGCTCTTTCCAAGGGAAGCAAGCCAAAATCTGATTGGCGGATTGGTACTGAACATGAGAAGTTTACTTTTTATCGTGCGGATAATTCGCCTGTTCCTTATGAGGGTGAAAATGGCATTGAGGCTTTATTAAAAGGCATCATGGCGGAAGAGGATTGGCAGCCATTATTAGATGAGGGCAAGATAATTGGGCTTAAATGTCTTGATAGTGGTGCGGCGATTTCGCTTGAACCAGGGGGGCAGTTTGAGCTTAGTGGTGCGCCACTTAAAAATGTTCATCAGACCTGTGCAGAAACTGCGGCACATTTAAAAATGTTATCAAAAATTGCTGACCCTATGGGGATCGGTTTTTTGGGGGTTGGAACTGCGCCAACTTGGAAATTAGATGAAATACCGATGATGCCAAAAAGTCGTTATTCGGTAATGAAGCCATATATGGAAAAAGTTGGTGAGCTTGGCACGTCGATGATGTTTGCCTCTTCTACGGTGCAGGTGAATTTAGATTTTGCCTCTGAAAGTGACATGGTGAAAAAATTACGGGTGAGCCTTGCGCTACAGCCAATTGCTACTGCTTTGTTTGCCAATTCACCGTTTACTAACGGCAAGCCGAATGGGTTTTTATCTTATCGCTCTTATATTTGGCAACATACTGACAAAGCACGTACGGGCATGCTTCCTTTTGTATTTGAGCAGGGTATGGGCTTTGAGCGATATGTTGATTATGCGCTTGATGTGCCGATGTATTTTGTGATGCGAGAAGGCAAATATATCAATGTTGCGGGCGAGAGTTTTAGAGATTTTTTAGATGGGAAATTGCCACAACTCATGGGTGAAAAGCCAACAATTGCTGATTGGGAAGATCATATTTCAACAATTTTTCCTGAAGTAAGAATGAAACAATTCTTAGAAATGCGAGGAGCGGACGGCGCACCTTGGGCAGAAATTTGCGCACTTCCTGCGCTTTGGGCAGGAATTTTTTATAACTCTGCTGCGCTTGATGCTGCATGGGATTTAGTGAAAGATTGGAGCTTGGAAGAGCGTAGAGATTTGCGTCATGATGTGCCAAAATTAGCATTAAAGGCAAAGTTTCGTAAAACAAATGTAGGCGAGATAGCAAGGCAAATGCTCGATATTTCAACTGCGGGCTTGATTGCTAGAAATGAGTTAAATGGCGAAGAAATGAACGAGGTGCATCATTTAGCTCCACTAGAATATACGCTAAAAACAGGTAAAACACTGGCCGAGCGAATGCTTGAGCTTTATCATGGCAAATGGAATGGTGATATAAATCGTGTGTTTGTTGATGCCGCTTATTAGGGCTATCTCTCAATTGTCATGTTGTACGAAGTGAAACATCTAAGACCCTTCGCTTCGCTCAGGGTGACATGTTGGATTGGCTCAGGGTGAGGGATTTGGCTCTGGGCTATGGATATAAATTGCTGCTCTGGCTGGTTAAGGGCGGAGTTATTGGAAGCTAAATAAGTTTTCCTTCTTTTTAAATTACCCCATCTCAACAATCTGCGCAACTTCAACGCTAGCATTTTTCATTTGTAAAAACGGATCAGATTTAGCGATTTTTATTGCAGCTTCTAGGTCATCTGCCTTGACAATCATATAGCCATTCATGCCATTTTGGGCATCTTTAACACCATCTGCGCTGATAGTTTTTGACTTGCCCAAAGGTGTCCCCGGATTGATGACATCATCACCAAGGCCAGCAATCCAGCTTTTCCATTTTTGCATGTGTGCCATGCCCTCTTCTTGCGTGGCTGGCTTTGCTCCGCCATGATAAGCAATGATGAATTTTGGCATTTTATTATCCTTTGTTATGAAAGTTCTTAAGTATCATTTATAATAGCAAAATACTCATTAAAGACAAAAAGCCTGTTGCGCCTTTGTCCTGTTATTTCATGCAATATTTTATATTCTGTAAAATCTGATATTAAACTAGTTGCAGTATTTGTGTTCATTTTTAAAATTATTGCAACCGATTTTATATCAATTATAGGGTTTTTATATAATAGTTGCATAAGGGCTTGAGCGTTATTTTGTCTCCTTGTGCTGAAGCGAGGAAGTATTTCGCTTTCAATACTGTTTTTCAAGTTTATTATATTGCGAAATACTTGTATAGAATTTTGAGCAGTTTCTATTACCCCATGTAAGAAAAATATTAGCCACTGTTTCATATGATTACCGTCTCTTACACCCATTAAATGATCGATATATTGGGTTTTATTTCTTTCAAAATAATCTGAGAGATAAAGAGCTGGCTTTGTAAGAAGACTGTTGTCGGCAAGGTAAAGTGCTATCATTAGTCTTCCCAAGCGCCCATTACCATCTAAAAAAGGGTGGATAGTTTCAAATTGATAATGAGCAATTGCAATTTTGATTAAATGAGGAACATAATTTTTTTCATTATGCAAAAATTTCTCTAGATCAGACATTAATTGCGGAACTTCGTCATGATGAGGGGGGATGAAACTTGCATTCTTTAAGCTAACTCCAATCCAGTTTTGGCTACTTCGAAGCTCACCTGGCAATTTATCTTTTCCACGCACGCTTTGCATCAATATTTTGTGTGTATCTCTTAATAGCCTATTTGAAAGTGGGAATTCTTGTAGTTTTTTAATCGCAGAATTAATAGCAGTTATATAATTTTGAATTTCATGCCAGTCATCTTTTTGTTCATCAATAATATCAGATTCTTCTAGAAAGGCATCTTTAATATTTGTCTGAGTTCCCTCTATTCTGCTTGATTGTGTTGCCTCTTTTGCAATGTGCATTCGAATAAAGAAATCAACATCAGGCACTATTTGTGAAAAGGCATTAAGCTCGCCAATTGCCCTATCTGCTTCACTTAATATGCTTTGCAATTTTGGGTCAGAAAATTCCCAACTTGTATTGATAGGTGTTGGCTGGAAGCTCTTATATTGATATTTCTCTATATATTTGCCTGAGATGTAATCTTTCAAATTCATATTTCAAAAACTTTGCAGTTTCTGACATAAGAAAATTCTTATATCAAGTTATAGGGTGGTTTCTGACATAAGATAATTCTTATGTCAAGTTAGGGGTGGTTTCTGATATAAGGCAATCATTATATTAAGTTTGACGAGGTGTTTTTTAAATGAAATATTATTGTGCGGCTTTTGATGTTTCTTCTTTTCCTTCAAGGTTGCCCATAGCATCTTTAATGTGGTTTGCTAGAGCGTCATAGATGCCGCCATAGGCGTGCGAGGCTCGCATTATTGCTATTTGTGCGTCAAGTAGGCGTGGTAGTTTTGCATCATTATCTATTATTTGCATTCCCTGCTGAATTGCTGATTCTGGTAAAAAGCCAATGGCTAGGTCTGCTTGCACGGCACTTGAAATTGAAGTTGCGTCTGATGAGGTATAGGCAATTCGATAATCTTTTCCTGTCCTATTTAAGCCTTCGATTGCGTTATTGCGCCAAAGGCAGGTTTGTGGCCCTGAGGCAATAGGTAATGGGTCGGTTTTTAGTGCTTTGCTGTCATGCGCACTTACCCAGCGCATTTTTTCGGTGCGAAATAACTCGCCAAATTCGTCCATTGTACCTTGTGAAAATACAATTAAATCAAATCTTCCTTCGTTCATTCCCTCTAGCAGGTCTTCACTTGCCATACATTTTACATCAACGGTGATTTTTGGGTGAGTATGTTGAAAGCCTGAAAGGACGATGGGTAATAATCGCACCGCATAATCGTCTGGCACACCAAAACGAATATTTCCTGCTAAGTCGCCTTGTGAGAACAGGTCGATAATTTCAGCATTTAAACGCAACATTCTTCGTGCAAGTGCATAGAGTGTTTCACCCTCTGGTGTGAGGGAAATTCTGCGCCCGTCTCTTATGAATAATTTTGCCTCTAAACGCTCTTCTAATCGCTTGATTTGCATAGAAACGGCTGATTGAGTTTTGAACACTCTTTTAGCAGCCTCGGTAAAACTTGAGCAATCGGCAATTGAGCAGAATGTTTGTAATTGATCTAGATCTAGAGGAGTAGCCATGTTGAGTTCCATCACAAAAATTGATTGATGTGATGAAATCTATTTGTTGGACTGATGAATTGCAAGTCCCTATATTGTTTATATGAACAAGAGTTCAAATAATAAAACCAATCTTAAGGAGAGAAATCATGGGTATTTTTTCAAATATTATTCGTCGTCGGTCAATAAGTGCGTTATCTAGTCTTGATAATTCTCGTCTTAGTGATTTGGGTTTGAACCGATATGACTTATTTGATGCAGGTCGCATAGCACCAAAAAACGCTGCTGGTTTGTTAAATCAACGTCGATCAGAGCGTGCATATTTTTGGCTTCGCTAAATATATAAAATAGGGCAACCCCTAATCTCAATAGGCTGGATATGGTGATGAACCTATCTGGCCTATTTCCTATTTAAAGGGGCTGTTCTTTTTATATTTGTTTTTGAGATGATTTATCTTTTTCAATATCATTTGTAAGTTTTCTTATTAATTCAAAAGCCATGTATATTGCTAGAAGTGCAAAAGGAATTGAGCCAATTGCTGCGCCCCAAGCTATGCCTTTTAAGTCACCAAAATGCGCCCCAACCCAGATGAATGGAAGCACACCAATTGTTTGGCGAGCCCAGTTTAAGCTAGTTGCCCAAAGCGGGTGACCAAGATTGTTAAAGGCGGCATTGGTAACAAATAGCAGTCCATTAAAAAAGAATGATGCGGCTACAATGGAGGTGAATAATCTTATCATTAATGCCATGTCACCAGTTGCAGAATAAATATTGATTATGAGATTTGTTCCAAGATAAAGCAAAGCCCAAGCTATTAATACATATATGATATTGAATTTTATCCCATCAATTAGAGTCTGGCGAACTCGTGCCATATTTCCAGCACCTGCATTTTGGCCAATGATTGGCCCAACAGCACCCGAGAGGGCAAATATTACCCCAAAAGTAATTGGTATAAGTCTATCAACAACGGCTTGACCTGCAATCGCTTCATCGCCATAGGAGGTAATGGCTTGGGCAATTAGGAATGCGCCAAAGGGAGAGGCGATATTTGTAAAAATTGCTGGCACTGCGAATGCTAAGAGTTTTTTTAAATCTGCAAAAAAGCGAGAAATATTTGGCCAGCGGATCATATCATGGACACCGATAAGAAAATATAGACCCAAGAAGGCAAAGCCTACTCTTACTATAGCAACAACAATTGCTGCGCCTTTTATTTCTAGACCAAGTGTAAAAATGAATATTGGGTCTAAAATGGCAACAAGAATACCGCCGGCAAGAGTTATAAACATGGCTCTTTTTGCATCGCCCTTAGCTCGTAAAATTCCCATAGCAACAACCCCAATGCCAAAAAATGGAGTGGTGGGTAAAATAATAGTTAAATAGGTTTTTGCATGAACAAGTGTTTCACCATGAGTATTAAGCAAAGCTAATAATGGGTCTAATAATAATAGCAAAATGGTAGCGATTATTGCATTGATTAAAAAAGAAGCAATGATTGCTGTGCCAGCGTAGGAATATGCTTGCTCTTCTTTTCCTGCACCAAGTGATCTAGCTACAATTACTGAAGCACCAATCATCATGCCAATTGAAATGCCAATAATA
>JAMONZ010000015.1 GCA_027066315.1 Hyphomicrobiales bacterium | reverse complement strand
GTGGTCTGGATTGGAAAACTATTGCTTTAACCCCAAAAGATATGGATTTTATGGAAGCTAAAAATGGTGCGGCTCGTGAGATTGCGCTTAGCTTTGGTGTGCCGCCAATGCTGCTTGGTATCCCTGGAGATAATACTTATGCCAATTATGCCGAGGCAAATAGAGTTTTGTGGCGGCAGACTGTGATGCCGCTGGTGCATAAAGTCGCAAGTAATTTTGGCAATTGGCTTAACCCTGCTTTTGAGGGTGAGTTTGAGATTGTTCCTGATGTATCCCAAGTGGAGGCATTGGCTGAGGATAGAGCTGCTCTTTGGGCGAGAGTTAATTCAGCTGATTTTTTAGATGAGAGTGAAAAACGTGAACAGGTTGGCTTGCCTGTAAAGTGATTTTAATTGGACTTGGGTTTGTTTTTTGCTTGATCCCCACCCCTAACCCCTCCCCGCAAGGGGGAGGGGAATATAGAAGTGCTATATTTTTTCGAATAAAATTTAATGATTAGAGTGAGGGTTTTTGAATGGACGAGTTGACCAAGACTATTTCGGAGCGTGGTGATTTGGCGCATTTGGCACTTTTTTTGTGGGCGAGTGGAGCGAGTGGATTATTGTTTTGGACGCTTAAAGAATTATCTGCAGCGAATAGACGATTTAACGAATTTGTATCTGAAATTGCTTCATTAAACCGACTTTTTAAAAGAGGTGATTGAGATGGAAATGAAACATTCAAAACAAGTTAAACGTGATGCGCAACAAGTGTTTAGGCAGTTTGCTTGGAATTTGGCTAGTAGTTTGAAATCACCAAAACCTGCAAAAGTAAAAAAGCCTTTTGCTCGTATTTCAAGCAATAAATCAAAACTAACGAGAGGCAAAAATAAATGAGTGCTACTTCAATTCCTATAGATGCTGAGGGGCGTTTTGCTGGTTATGCCTCGGTGTTTGGGCAGGTCGATCAGGGCGGTGATATTGTTATGGCTGGGGCGTTTAAAAAGTCTTTAGCAAAAAAGGGTGCTAGCGGCATTCGATTGCTTTTTCAGCATGATCCAAAAGAGCCGATTGGCATTTGGGAAAAAATTGTTGAAGACGGTTTTGGGCTATGGGTGCAGGGGCGGCTTCTACCTGGTGTTGAGCGATCTGATGCGTTGCGAAGTTTGATTGAAGGGAGGGCAATTGATGGGCTTTCAATTGGCTTTAAAAGTGAGAGAGCCAGCAAAGATAAGGTTAGCTCACATCGCCGTCTTTGGCAGATCAACTTATGGGAAATTTCCATTGTCACTTTTCCGATGATGGAGGGAGCTCGGATTTCTTCGGGCGTTAATATGGCGAATGATGATTTTAGTTTGGCACAATCGTTAGATGCGGCCATTTCACTATTTAGAAATTAATAAAAGAAAGTTTAGAAAAAATATTATGGAAAAAAATCAAAATCTTGAAATAAAGGCCACGACTGGGAAAAACTCAGGAGATGTTAGTGGCATGTTTAATGAATTTATGTCTGCATTTGAGGAGTTTAAACACACAAATGACAAGCGTTTAGGTGAGATAGAAAAGCGTGGCTCAAGTGATGTTTTGGTTGAGGATAAACTTAGTCGTTTAAATGCTGCAATTGATGGGCATAAGTCTGCGATTGATCGAGCAGTTGCTGAGCGTTCTCGCCCTGCACTTGAGGGTTTTGGTCGCTCTGATTTGAGTAATGACGAATATAAAGATGCATTTTCTTCTTATGTTAAACGTGGTGAGGAAAAGGCTCTTTCAATTGGCTCAAACCCTGATGGCGGTTATCTTGTACCTGAGGAAACAGAGGTTGAAATTGCTCGCCTGTTAAAAGATGTTTCGCCAATTCGCTCAATTTCTGGCAACCGAGTTATTTCTACTTCGGTTTATAAAAAACCAGTTTCTGTTTCTGGCCCAACAGTTGGCTGGGTTGGTGAAACTGAGGTTCGCCCTGAAACGGCATCGCTTATTTTAAGCGAAATCTCTTATCCCACCATGGAGCTTTATGCTATGCCTGCGGCTACGTCTGCTTTTCTTGATGATGGTGCTGTTGATGTTGGTGCTTGGATTGCTGATGAGGTTAATGCAGCATTTGCTGAGCAAGAAACGGCGGCATTTATCAATGGTGATGGTGTGAATAAACCTAAAGGGCTTTTGGCTGAAACAATTGTTGATGAAGATGCTTGGTCATGGGGTAATATTGGTTATGTGCCTACTGGAGAGGTAGGAGATTTGCCCGTTGCAAACGAAAGTGATGTGCTGATTGACTTGGTTTATGCGCTTAAGTCTGGCTATCGTCAAAATGCTAGCTGGGTTATGAATCGCTCAACTCAAGCTGCAATCCGCAAAATAAAAGATGCGGATGGAAACTATATTTGGCAGCCGTCCTTAACACCAAATGGCAATGCGTCTTTGCTTGGGTTTAGCTTGGTTGAGGCAGAGGATATGCCTGATATTGCGGCTGATTCCACCTCGATAGCTTTTGGCGATTTTGGACGTGGTTATTTAGTTGTGGATCGTCAAGGGGTTAATGTTTTACGTGATCCTTTTTCTTCAAAACCGTATGTGCTTTTTTATACTACTAAGCGTGTTGGTGGTGGAGTTGCTGATTTTGATGCGATTAAATTACTAAAATTTTCTGCTAGTTAAGAGCAGAGTGGGGCGAGAGAAGCCTTTCGCCCCTTGATAATTTTACATAAAAAATGAGATTGATATGACATCATATTTGTTAAATGCTCCTGTTTTGGAGCCAGTTAGCCTTGCCCAAGTCAAAGAGTTTTTACGTATTGATGGTGCTGAAGAAGATGGGTTTATTACGACTTTAATTGCGGCTGCTCGTCTGCATGTGGAAAGTATAACTGGTCGGGCTTTAATATCTCAAAGCTGGCGGGTGGTTTGTGATAAATTTCCACTTGATAGAATTGTAAAATTACCTGTTGGACCTTTGTTAGAGCTATCACAAATTAATGTTTATGATGAAGATGGTAATGCTCACTCATTGGCTCTAGCGCAATTTCAGCCAGAAACAAAAACTGCTCCGGCACGCCTGTTTTTACCAAAGATGATTGATGGATTGCCGCTCATGCGTAAGAGGGCCGCGGTTGAGATTGATTATGTTGCAGGGTTTGGGGCAGAGATAGATGATGTGCCTGCCGATTTGAAGCAGGCAATTTTTGCATTGATTTCATATTGGTTTGAACATCGTGATGCGGTTGTTATTGCTGGCTCTGGATCGATTGTTCCATCTGGCTTTGATAATATGGTTTCTTCTTATTTGGCTGTGAAAATATGAGTGAAAAAATTCCTGCTATTGGTAGTTTGCGTGAGCGTATTCAGCTTTTGAATAAAGTTATGAGTGACGATGGAGCTGGCGGCCATGTGGTTAGCTTTGTGCTGCTAGCAACCGTTTGGGCTAAGGTTAATCCTGCAAAGGGGCGAGTGTTTTTTGAGGCTGATAGCAGAGGAGCAATTGCTAGTTATGAGATTTTGATACGGTATAGAAGTGATTTAAATATTGGCGATCAAATTATTTACCGTGATGAAAAACTTGAGGTGATTTCGGCTGATGATCTTAATGGTCGAAAGGCTTATATTAAATGTATTTGTAATAAAAAAACGGTGGCGGGATAGATGGCTCATTGCATAATAGAACTTCAAACGGCTCTTGTTTTTGCATTAAAAAATGATGCGCAGCTTGTTGCGCTTTTGGGTGGTGAGGCGATTTATGATGCTCCACCAAAAGCAAAAGATACTCCCTTTGTAGCAATGGTTCGCCATGATGTTTTAAGCAAAGATGGTGATGAAGCTCAAAGTTTTGAACATCGCTTGCTTATCCATTGTTGGCATTTTGATGCTTCACGAAAAAAGGTTTTAGCAATTGTTGAACGGGTTATAAAAATTGCCTTGAGTGCAGATTTATCAAGTGTGAATTTAATAGTTACGCATGCGCAACATGACAGAAGCAACACTATGATTGATGGACAATCTGGCAAGGCTAAGGCGGCTATTGCTTTAAAATTTTTTTCTGAACCTGCTGTTTAAAATATAAAAATCAAAAATTGATGGAGAAATAATATGAGTGCTCAAAGTGGTAGAGATATGCTTTTACGGCTGGATCAAACAGGGCTTGGGAGCTTTATAACGGTTGCGGGATTACGCTCTCGCTCGCTTAGTTTTAATGCGGCCTCGATTGATGTAACCGATGCGCAATCGGTTGGAAAATGGCGTGAACTTTTAGCTGGAGGCGGGATTAAACGTGCTTCATTAAGCGGTTCTGGCGTGTTTAAAGATCAAGCATCTGATGAAAATATTAGAGAGATATTTTTTGATGGAAGTATACGAAATTGGCAATTGATTATTCCTGATTTTGGCAGAGTCGAGGGGGCTTTTCAAATTGTTTCACTTGAATTTTCTGCCGATCATGCAGGTGAGGTGACTTTTGACATTGCGCTTGAGAGTGCGGGCGAACTTAGCTTTGTGGTGATATAAATGGTGAATATTCAACGTGGTGAAATAGAAGCAATAATAGATGGGGAAAGCAAAATGCTTTGTTTGACTCTTGGTGCTTTGGCTGAACTTGAAGCAAAAATGGCTGCTAATGATTTGATTGGTTTGAGTGAGAGATTTGAAAATGGTCGGTTATCGGCTCGTGACCTTATGGTAATAATTGGGGCAGGGCTTAGAGGAGGCGGTAATGCTATTAGCGATGATGATTTGGCTCGAATGAGCATTGAGGGAGGCCTTAGAGGTGCTGCAAAAATTGCGGTTGATTTGTTGGTTGCAACTTTTGGCGAGCAGGAAAAATGAAACCGTTCCCATTTAAAGAGGCAATGCAATTTGGCTTTGGGGTTTTACGTCTTAACTCAAAGGATTTTTGGGCGATGACACCACATGAATTAGCGGCAGCGCATAGGGCATTTACACCTGAAAAAACTATGCCGATTGATAAAAAAACTTTTGATAATTTGATGAATAAATTTCCTGATGAGGAGAAAAAGAAATGAATGATGATGGTGTTTTTGGTGATGAGGTCATAAAGGAATTTGATGATGTTGGGGTTGAGTTAAAACGAATTGATGATTTAGCCAAAGATGTTTCTAAGTCTTTAACCGACGCATTTAAGGGTGCAATTATTGATGGAAAATCATTGCGCTCATTACTTAGTGATATAGGGAAATCATTTGCAGATATTGCGCTAAAAGCTGCGCTTAAACCAGTTGGAATGATGGCTCAAGGTCTTATTACGGATTTATTTAAAGCGACAAATCCTGCTATAATGCCAACCCCATTTGCCAAAGGTGGTGTGGTTGGAACGCCTACTTATTTTCCGCTTAATTCTGGCTTTGGGGTTGCAGGAGAAGCAGGGGCAGAAGCAATTTTGCCACTTGCAAGGGGGAGTGATGGACGGCTTGGAGTTGCTTGCTCTTCAGGGTCTGCAATAAATATTTCAATGAATGTTCATGCAAGTAATGTGCAAAGTTTTTTAGGTGCTGAAGCTGAAATGAGTGCCATGCTTTTGCGTGCAGTTAGGCGTGGAGGTAGGGCAAGCTAATGGCGTTTCATCATGTAAGATTTCCACTTGATATTTCCCTTGGTGCAAGTGGTGGGCCTGTGCGCTTGACTGATGTTGTGACGCTTAGTTCGGGTAAAGAAGAGCGCAATCAGCGTTGGGAAAATTCCAAAAGGAGTTATAACGCAGGTTATGGGATAAAATCTCGCTCTGATATGCGAGCTGTATTAGCTTTTTTTGAAGAAAGGAGAGGACGTTTTCATGGGTTTTTATGGCATGATGCGCTTGATTTTTCTTCGAATGATGCTGGCGCAATATCAGCTAGCGATCAAAAAATTGGCGTTGGTGATGGACAAACAGTTTCATTTCAACTTACTAAAACTTATGGTGAAGAGTTTGACCCATATCAACGTGAAATTAACAAGCCAGTTAAGAGTACAATTCGCATTAGTGTTGCATTTGGAGAATTGGATTTAGCTGACTTTGAGGTTGATGAAACTACAGGGATAGTTACGTTAAATACTGCTCCTGCAAATGGGGAAATAATTTCGGCTGGATTTGAGTTTGATGTGCCGGTGCGTTTTGATGTTGATAAATTAGATATTGAGTTATTTAATTTTGATGGAGCGCAAGTGCCAAACATTCCATTGGTTGAGGTGGTGTAATGCGAAATTTAAGTATTGAATTTGTAGATCACATAAACTCTAAACAAACCTCTCTTGTGAATTGTTGGAAAATAATAAGAGCTGATAATATAGTTTTGGGGTTTACTGACCATGATAAAGACTTGACATTTGATGGGCTAGTTTTTTCGCCTTCATATGGAATGGATAGTAGTGAAATTGCCTCAAAATTGGGAGCGCAAGTTGATACTTCTGAGATATTAGGAATTGTTAATTCTGCTGCGATTGATGAGAGAGATATTTTACTTGGTCGATATGATGACGCAATTGTTGAAACCTATAAAGTTAACTGGAGAGATGTTTCGACAAGGCTGTTGTTACGAAGAGATAACGTAGGTGAAATAATTCGAACTGATGGAATTTTTCGACTTGAATTGCGCTCAAGCCAGCATGGAATGAATATAAATAAAGGGCGGGTTTATCAAAATAATTGTGATTGCTCCTTGGGTGATGGTGATTGCAGTATTGATTTAAATCAAGCGATTTATAAGTTAGAAACTGTGGTTGTTTCTATTAGAGGTAAGAGTGAAATAGCAATTCCAAAACTTATTGATTTTGCTGATAACTGGTTTGATCTTGGTTTTGGAATTTGGAACTCTGGTGATCGAACGAATAAAAAAGATACAATTATTTTACATCAAAACGAAGATTTACAAAGCATTATTGGTTTTGATGAGCCAATAGATGAGTGGGTAAATATTGGTGATGAAATTGTTGTTTTTGCTGGTTGTGATAAACGTCTTGTTAGTTGCAATGAGAAATTTTCTAATGTGTTAAATTTTCGTGGTTTTCCGCATATTCCGGGGTCTGATTTTATTTTGCGTTACCCAAAGGCTGGCTCTAGCTTTGATGGAAAGCCGCTTTATAGATGACCTTAAAAAGAGAAGAAATAGCTTTAGCTGCCCGTGCTTGGGTTGGCACTCCTTATCGCCATCAAGCTAGTCGGATTGGAATTGGGTGTGACTGCCTTGGCCTGTTACGTGGAGTTTGGCGTCAGGTCATTGGAAATGAGCCAATTAAAATTCCTCCATATAGCGCAAATTGGCGAGATAAGGAAAGTGCTGGGGCACTTGAATTGGCTGCAAAAACATATCTAATAACTTCGGCAAAACAGCCGCAAATTGGTGATGTTGTTTTGTTTAAGATGATAGCAAATATGCCACCAAAACATTGTGCAATTATGGTTGAGAAAAATATTTTTGTGCATGCACAAGAAAATATTGGAGTGGTTGAGGCGAGCTTAAGCATTTCATGGGCGAAACGTATTTCTGGCGTTTATAGTTTTTAAAAAAAAGAAAAATTAAATGGCAACATTAGCATTTTCAATTGCTGGTCAATTCGCAGGTGGATTGATCGGTGGCCCTATTGGTGCAACTATTGGGCGGGCACTTGGTGCAATCGCTGGCAGCGTGGTTGATGACGCTTTATTTGGCGGCGAGCAGCAACCCGAACATATTGGCTCTGATGTTCGCCTTCAAGGCTCAAGGCATGGGGCTTTTATTTCTCGTGTTTATGGTTGGAATAGGGTGAGTGGAAATATTATTTGGGCAACTGAATTAGAGCGTTTAACAAGTCGCTCAATTGGTGCGAAGGGAGCGCAAAAATCTGAAGAAAAAGAACAAATTGTTGCTAATTTTGCGGTGGCTCTGTGCGAAGGAGAAGTTGCTCATTTGGGTCGGATTTGGGCTGATGGTGAGTTGCTTGATACTGAGGGGTTAAATATTCGTTTTTATTCAGGATCGAACAATCAACCTGTTGATAGTTTTATTTTAGCTAAGCAAGGAGCAGGAAAAACTCCAGCATATCGTGGTGTTTGTTATTTGGTTTTTGAGCGTTTGCCGCTTGAGCAGTATGGAAATCGAATTCCAAATATTTCAGTAGAAATATGTAAAGTTGCTGGGGATCTTGAAAAGTCTATTAAGGCGATAACTATTATTCCTGGTGCTACTGAGTTTGGATATGATCCTGTGGCGAGAGTAAGAATAGTTAGCCCTGGTCGAGTTGTTAGCGAAAATGCTAACATGCAGGGCAGGGTTTCGGACTGGACAATATCTATTGATGAGCTAGTTGCGCTTTGTCCCAACTTAGAAAATGTTGCTATTGTGGTAAGTTGGTTTGGCGATGATTTACGTTGTTCTAATTGTGAAATAAAGCCAAAAGTTGAGGGGTCAAATCGTAATATTAAAGGCACTGAATGGGTGGTAAACGGGATTAACCGCGCCCAAGCAGATGTTGTTAGTAGCGTGAATGGCGGGCCTGCTTATGGGGGAACTCCATCAGATAATGCATTATTGGCAGCTATTGCTGATCTTAAAGCTCGGGGATTGAAGGTTACATTATATCCGCTTATTATGATGGATATAGCGGCTAATAATTCGCTTAATGACCCTTATACTCAAGCAGCTGGGCAGCCAGCTTATCCATGGCGTGGCCGAATTACTTGCTCTCCTGCAATAGGAGAGAATGGCACACCTGATAAAACTAGTGCTGCAAATGCGCAAGTTGATAATTTTGTTGGTCAAGCACAGGTTGGACATTTTAGTGCTAGTGGGAAAACGATCTTATATTCTGGGTCTGCTGATTGGGGATATAGGCGAATGATTTTGCATTATGCAAATTTGATGCAATTGGCTGGCGGGGTTGATGCTTTTTTAATTGGCTCAGAGATGCGCCAAATGAGCTTTGTTAGAAGCTCACAAACCCAATTTCCATTTGTTGATGCTTTAGCTAACTTGGCGCAAGATGTGCGGGCAGTACTTGGGGCAGATACTAAAATTTCTTATGCAGCGGATTGGTCTGAATATTCTGGTTATCAACCAAGTGATGCGTCTGGTGATAAGTATTTTCATCTTGATAAACTTTGGGCAAATTCTGCCATTGATGCCATTGGGATTGATAATTATATGCCGTTGTCAGATTGGCGGGATGGTGGTTATCACGCAGATGCAAGTTTGGCAAATTCGCCACATGACTTGAAGTATTTGCAAGGCAATATAGCTGGAGGTGAGGGGTATGATTTTTATTATGCCTCAGAACAAGACAGGCAGGATCAGGTTAGATCTCCCATTACTGATGGTGAGCATGATGAGCCTTGGGTTTGGCGATATAAAGATTTGCATAATTGGTGGAGCAACGCTCATCACAACCGTATTGGTGGAGTGCGAAGTGCAACTGCTACTGATTGGGTGGTGCAATCAAAACCATTTTGGTTGACTGAGCTTGGTTGTGGAGCGGTGGATAAGGGCAGTAATTTACCTAGTGCTTTTGCTGATCCAAAAAGTGATGAAAATGCTTTGCCATATTTTTCTAATGGGGCTGTTGATCCGCTTCAGCAACGCCAACATTTGCGAGCGCATCATTTATATTGGCAGCCAGAAGCAGATGGTTTTGAAAATGCTAATAATCCAATTTCTTCAGTCTATAACGATCGTATGCTTGATTCTAGTCGAGTTTATGTTTGGACATGGGATGCTCGGCCTTTTCCTGCGTTTCCTAGTTTGACGTCGGTTTGGTCTGATGGGGCAAATTATGCCAGTGGGCATTGGTTGAGTGGTCGTCTGGGAACTATGGGTGCAAATGAATTTGTGCAGGCTGTAGCCGCTGACTTTGGAGTTGAAATTAAGTCACAAATATCTTCTAACGTACAAATAGAGGGGCTGCAAATAAGCAATATTACAAATTTACGTAATGCCATCGCACCGATACTTGATGTTGCAGATTTGACAATTTTAGATCGCTTTGATGGGCTATATGTAACAAAAAGTAAAAGCAATTCTGATCTTAGCGTTTCATCTGATAAACAGGTTGCATTAAATAATGAAATTATTACTCGAACAAAACCTGATTTTTATGATGGTGTTGGCTTTTTTACTTATTCTTATTTTGAACGTAAAAATAACTATTTAAACGCAACTATTAGTGCTAGCTCAACCAAAGGTGAGGGGGTTATTAGTGTAAACTCTAATCTTGTTTTGAATGAAGCTCATGCCAAGCATGGTGCGCAAGTTTCTTTAAAAAGATTAAATAGTTTAGGTGATGTGGTTGAGTTTAATTTACCGCTCTCTAATATTAATCTTGAGGTAGGAGATGTTGTTGATGTTGAAGGGCAGAAAGATGGGCCATTTGCAATTGTAGAAATTCGCAATGGTGATTTTAGAAAAATAAAAGCTCGGGCTATTTCAGGGCAAGTATCATCTGAAAAAATAGCTGAGCCAAAATTTTCAGAACTCATTGGAACTCCAGTTGTTGGAGTGCCAGAAATCATAGTAGCACATCTACCACAAGGTGCAGATAATAATAGTGCTTCGAGATTGTTTATTGGAGCTTTTGCAGAGCCTTGGCCGTCATTTGTGAGTGTTTTAGATGTTAATACACAAGTGCAAATTGCTAAATTATCTCAAAGCGCAACTATGGGAGTTATTACTCAGGCGATTGGAAATTTTGATGGGCTTTTGTGGGATAATGCTTCGCAATTAGAGGTTCAGCTTTTTGGTGGACATGTTTCCTCTGCTTCTGAATTGGCAGTGTTGGCAACAAGTAATAAAATGGCAATTGAGCGTGATGATGGAAGTTGGGAAATTATTGCTTTTGTTGAGGCGGAATTGGTTTTTGAGGATATTTATTTGCTTACAAAACTATTGCGTAACCTAAATGGAAGTGATGGGAATAGCTCTGTTTCTATTGGCAATAGAGTTATGTTGTTAGACCAAAATGTTGAAATAGTTGATGTGATTGAGGAGGCTATTGGCGGTGAAATTGCATTGATTGCGTATGCTGGTGCTAGCGACAGCGAGGGGGTGGAGATTATTGTTGATCTTAAATTAGATGTTGTGTTGCCTCTTGCTCCTGCTCATCTATTTTCAAGCCGTGATGATGCTAGTGATGATGTTGAATTTACTTGGGTGCGACGCACTCGAGTGAATGGCAATAGTTGGGCTGTAAACGAAGTTCCTTTGGTGTTGAAACCTGAGGCATATCAATTACAAATATTTGATGGGGTGACACTGCTCAGGACAATTAATTGCAGCTCATCAATAGCAATTTATTCTGCAGCTGAGCAATTAGCGGATTTTGGCTCTATGCCAAATAGTTTTAATTTTAGCATTGCTCAAATAAGTGCCACTTATGGCGCAGGCCATATTGCTAGTTCGCAATTTAGTGGCTGATTGAATTTTTTAAAAATATTTGGAGATTAGTATGGTTGCAAAAAATCTAAGTTTTGCCTTGTCTGAAATATTGAAACATGAGGGCGGTTATGTTGATAACCCTCATGATCCAGGTGGCGCAACAAATATGGGAATTACTCGTAAAACCTTGGCTTTGTGGCGTGGAATTAAACCATGGTCAAAGCTGCCTAAAAACGAGGTTAAGCGAATAAAAATGACTGAAGTAAGGGCGATTTATAAGGCTCGATATTGGGATTTGATTAGAGCGAATAAATTGCCAAGTGGGCTTGATTTAGCATTATTTGACTTTGCAGTGAATAGCGGAGTTGCACGGGCTGCAAAGACTTTGCAAACACTGCTTAAAGTGCGTCGTGATGGCATTGTTGGGGTGATTACTCTTAGGGCATTAAAGCGTGAAATTGAGCGAGTTGGGGTTGCCGTAATTATTAAAAATATTTGCCAAATACGCCTATCATTTTTGCAACGTTTGAGCATTTTTTCAACCTTTGGCAGGGGGTGGAAAAGGCGTGTTGCCTCTGTTTTACGGGTCTCGTTAGGGTTGGTTGATATAGGTGAAGATATTAATTTTGAAAAAGAAAAAAGGACAAAAAAGATGAATATTTTATCTGGTTATAAAACATATATTATGGGTGCTTTTATGGTTGTGGCGGCACTTGGGCAAATGGCAGGGTTGGATTTACCCGGATTTGATGGGCAATCTGCTACGCAATTATTACTAGAAGCATTCGCAATTATCTTTTTGAGGAAGGGGATTAAGAATGGGGTTGGTAATATTTAGGGGTGAGGTTTGATTTTATTCATTTTCAGTTCATGATTGTTTCTCTATAGTCATCCTCATGAAACAGAAAATTAAAAACTCGCTTAGGGCGTTTGGTGGTGTTGTTGTGCTGGGGCTTGGGGCTGGTGTGTCTGCTCAAAATATTGATTTTTCGCAAAATGTTGATGTTGCTCAATCTTGTCTGAGTGATGTGCAGATTCAGCAGGCTGTGACTAACTCACAGATTTTACCACTTAATATTGTTATGAGAAATGCTGGGATAGATAAAAGCTCTAAGGTTCTTCCTCCCATCAGCGTTTGTGATGTTGATGGGGTATTATTTTATAAGTTTTCTGTTTTGAATAAAAATGGAGTTGTAAAAAAACTTGTGTTGCCTGCTACTGCTCCTATCTCTTAGTATAAAGAGAAAGGGAGGTTGAGATGCGGATATTAATAGTTGAAGATGATAAAAATCTAAATCGGCAATTAAAAGATGCTTTGCTTGAAGAGGGTTATGTCGTTGATGTGGCATATGATGGCGAAGAGGGGCATTTTTTAGGTGAAACCGAGCCTTATGATGCGGTTATTCTTGATATTGGCCTCCCGATTATGGACGGCATAAGCGTGCTTGAAGCATGGCGGCGTGATGGCCATAAAATGCCTGTTTTGCTGCTTACTGCACGAGATAGGTGGAGCGACAAGGTGCAGGGCATTGATGCTGGTGCAGATGATTATGTTGCAAAACCCTTTCATATGGAAGAAATTTTAGCTCGGCTAAGAGCATTAGTGCGCCGTGCCGCTGGTCATGCTAGCAATGAAATCGAATGTGGTTTAGTGCGCCTTGATGTGCGAGGCGGCAGGGTAACGGTTGATGGTAAGGCGATTAAACTCACCTCACATGAATTGCGGCTTTTATCTTATCTTATGCATCATATTGATAAGGTGATTTCTCGCACTGAGTTAATTGAGCATCTTTACGATCAAGATTTTGATCGTGATTCAAATACGATTGAGGTATTTGTTGGTCGATTGCGTAAAAAACTGCCTAATGATTTTATTAATACCGTTCGTGGGCTTGGCTATCAGATTGTAAAAAGATAATGCGTAAAGGCTCAATAGCTTTAAATCTTTTTGCCTTTTCACTAGTTTGGTTAGTGATAGCTTTGGCGTTGACTGCCTTTTTGCTTAGCAACCTTTATTCACGCTCGCTAGATGATAGTTTGAGAGAAACTCTAGAGTTTCATTTAGAAACCCTTGTTGGAGCAACGCTTGTTGCTAATGGTGAGTTGATCCCATCAAGCTCCATTGCTGATCCTCGGTTTTCTCGTCCAGCTTCTGGCTGGTATTGGGAGGTAAGTGATGAAAATTCAAAAATTATAAAATTCTCCCCCTCGTTAGTTGGCTCAGTTTTACCCAAACTTGATATAAAATTTGATGCTCAAAATATGCGCTCGCAAGTGATTGTTGATAGTTTTGATACAAAAGTTAGGGTGGTTGAGCGAAAGATTAGTTTTAATGACTTTACTTTTTTTGTGCGAGTTAGCGGAAATCTTGATGAAATAGAAGAACAGGTGAAAAGTTTTCGTGGTCAGGCCTTGATTGTTTTAGGGGCTGTTGGGGTTATGTTGGCTATTATGAGTGGCTTTGTTGGCCGTTTTGCGCTTCGTCCAATTGGGCGTATCAGTGCTGCAATTGAAGCGATTAGAGAAGGTGAGGCAACAAAAGTTGAGGGGAGTTATCCTAAAGAAATTGCTCCGCTTGCTGAAGAGGTGAACGAGCTTATCCACTCAAACAGGCAAGTTGTTGAGCGAGCAAGAAGTCAGGTTGGCAATTTAGCACATGGTTTGAAAACCCCTTTATCTGTTTTAAGAAATGAAACGCTAAATGATAAAACTAACCTTGGTGATATTGTCAGGATTGAAACTGAAAAAATGAATGAGCAGGTGGCTACTTATTTAAAACGGGCCCAAATGTCGGCGAGGAGCTCTGTTATTGGGCAGAAAACCGATGTTAAAGAGGTTTTAGAGCGACTTGTTAGGGTTATGAAAAAACTTAACCCAAAGATTGAGCTGGAATTTATAGTGCAAGAAAATGTTGCAATTTTTTTTAAAGGTGAGAAAAATGATTTAGAGGAAATGAGCGGGAATTTAATTGATAATGCCTGTAAATGGGCAAAATCAAAGGTTGAAATTAGTCTTGAGTTGGATAAATCTAACGATGCTGTATTTGAAAGACTAAAATTAACTATTGAAGATGATGGGACAGGACTTAGCCCAAAAGAGATGAAAATGGTCTTGCGCCGAGGAGTTCGTATTGATGAAAAAACTCCGGGGTCTGGTCTTGGGCTGGATATTGTGAAGGAATTGGTGGATATTTATGGCGGGTCTTTAAATTTATTAAGTTCAAAAATGGGTGGCCTTAAAATTGAGTTGATTTTACCTGTTGTCAAAATTAAGACCAAGATAAGAAATTGATCCTAAATTAGCCGTATTATTTTGATTTAAGATTTGAGCGATATTAGTTGGTTGCAAAAAAAGGAAAATGCAATGAATAAGGTTTTAATTGCATCAATATTGGTTGGATCATTGGTTTTGTCTAGCTGTGCAAGGTTGGAGCAAGAAGGGGGGGCATCTTTAGCTCGTCTACCGCAAGAAACACCTAATGTTACTACAGCTCAAGCAATCTCTTTAACTGATATTTCGGCTTTTATTGGTGCCGATGTAGCAAAACTATTAAGTCAAAAAGAACGTGATGAGGCAGTAAGTGCGCAATTTTATGCGTTACAGTTTGGCCGGCCTGGGGTTTTTAGAAATTGGCAAGGCGAAACGGGAGCAAATGGGAAAGTAACAGTTGGTCCATATGTACGGGTAAATACATTAGATTGCAGACAATTTGAGAATATTGTAACAATATCGGATGAGGTTTATGAGCGACAAGGAACAGCATGCCGTGAGCAAGACGGTAGTTGGAGTGTTGTTTGAGTCTAAAAATATTATTAAAAATATGAAACTGCAGTTCTTTATTTACATTTATGAATTAAAATTCACTGATTCAAAAATTATCTAAAAAGAATAGTAAAACATTTATGACCTTACGAGAAGAAAAACCAGAAATAACATTAGATAGCGATAGACTATTGGCTGGTGTATTGGGTAATAATAGACGGGCAATGGATTTTGGTGAAGTTGCTTTTTTGAGCGTTTTTAAAGAAATTCTGGTGGGTGATTTTGCCCCAATCTCTTTTAATGGCTCATTGAAACTTTCACATATGCGACTTGTTTGGGTATGGCTAAGTCGTGATGTTATGCCTGAAATAAAACAACATTTATTAGGCGTGAAAGATATTGATAGTGCAAAGAGTGCCCTGCAACCACATTTGAGCGAGCTTATTGCAAAAGCTAGTGATGCAATTTTTCTTGCATCAGATAATCCAGATACTGAGCGTCGTTTAATTGCCCAGCTTGGTGGGGAAGAAATAAAACTACGCCTGCCAATTATAATAAATACTTTGAAATGCAACTCCTTGCTGTCTAAAGCAAGTAGTTTTGGAAAGTCATCTAATTCATTAGAAGATGATGAGTTAGAAGAAGCTATTTTGTCATTACCATTAAAAGAAAAACGGGTGACCTCATTACTTTTTCATGCAATTGTTGGACAAACTAAAGATCCATCACGTTTAATAATAGCTGCATCTAATATTATTGGTGGTGCGCTAGAAAAGTCCTATAAAGGCGCAGGATTTGAGCCATTAATTGAAGCAATGTTTGCTCATGCACAAAATCAAATTTCAATAATTGAGGATCAAGCGGGTCACTTTGGTGACGTTGATCTTATTTGCAATGCTATAATTCGTTATCATCATTTAATGCGAGCAATTGGCGGAAATGTTGAAATTGAACGTGGTTCTCATTGGTATAAAACTACAGCTGAATTAACAAAATTTATGGCGCAAAGGATTGAGCCAAGGTTAAATAATGTTAGCTTTAATGTAAATTCAGCTATGCGTAAGCCTCGCTCTGGCCCAGATAAGGTAGATGCAGACCAGTTATTAAGTGCATTAAATGGAATATATTTATTAGTTGCTGTTAGGCAGGCTCGTGAAACTTTAGCACTAAATGCTATATTTGAAAAAATATGGGGTGAAACAGGTCAAAGTTTAGAGGTTTTAATTGATCGTAATATGGAAGTTTTAAAACAAGACCCTGCAAATGCGATAGTTTTAGCAAGGCTTGATGCAGGAATAAAAATGGCTGGCTTAAGGTTTGGCCAAGAATATGGCGATGTTTTACTTCGGGCTAAGCAAGTGATTGAGCGGCGGCAAAAGCAGGCTGTTTAGGCTTTACGCTAAAATATATTCTTCTCTTACTTTTGCAACATGATGGCTATTATTGCTTAAAACGGATAATTGTTGCTTTGATTGAGCAGCTTTTTCTGATAGCAGGGCGATGTTTTTATTATCCCTTTGCCCCAATATTACTCCAATAGCTTGCATTGGATCATTCTTAGTAGAGTTGGTAAAAATCAGGCTTCCAGTTTCAAACAAAATTTCATCTGGTGCTGATATTTCCCATGCAGATGAATTTTCTCCAAACCTGCCTTCAAGATAATTGGGAATTCTTAGGAATTTTTCTTTCCTTTTAGCTGGTTTGTTTTTTTGCTCACTGCCCGATTGGCAGATATTCAAGGCAAGAATATTGCGCTCAAGTGCTATTTCATCAAAGTCATCAATGCTTAGTTTTCTTAAGACATAAGCACTGCTTAAATCGCCTAGAGATAATGATTTTTCAGCTATGATTTCATCAAGGGGAAAGTTTTTATTTGTTTTATATAGGTTTTTTAAAATATTATTTGTTGCAGAATTTCCTTGATAAACTAGGGTTTTGCCATAATTATAATATTGAGGTGCAAGCTCGCTATCCTTGTTAATAGTAATTGGTGTAAAACCGCCCAAAGTTTCAAATATTGGGTCAATGCGTTTTTCAACTATTGATGTAGTTTTTCTTTTAAAGAGCAAGTTAAAAGCATTTATACCACTATCACAGACAGCTTTTGTACTGCTCCAATTTGCACAAGATCCAGCAAGGGCAATATTGTTAAGCTCACCTTTTGCTTTCAGTCCAAAACTTCCTTCAGTCGGTGTGATTTTCCCACCCGATAATTGCCACAATAAAAGCCTCGGCATCCAACCTCCAGCGATTATTATATTCTTTGCCTCTATTGGTGAAAAAGAAGTGTTAGTTTCATCAAGGGTTAAGCAGGCATGTAACTTTAG
>JAMONZ010000014.1 GCA_027066315.1 Hyphomicrobiales bacterium | reverse complement strand
TGTTCGCACTCCTTTGACCCATATTATAGGTTTTTCTGAAGTTTTATCACAACAAGATTTTGAAAAAATAAATGCTAAACGCTATCTAGATTATGTAAATAACATAAAAACTTCTGGCGAGAACCTACTTGCTTCATTTTCAAAAATACTCGAACTGGTTCAGCTTGAAGGTGGAGATTTAATTTTAAAACCTGAAGAAGTTGAGCTTGATTGCATCATGAAGACAGCTCTTTTACGCCATAATGATAGCGCAAAACGAGCTGGAATAAAACTAGAAATAAACACCCCAGATAATATAATGCTCAAAGCTGATAAAATATCTTTGGAGAGAATGATTAGCAATATTGTAGAAAACTCTATTCGCTTCACTCAGTCTGGAGGACTAATAAAAATCAATTCTTGGCTTGCACAAGATGGTGTAGTCTTTGAAATAACTGATACAGGAATTGGCATTTCTGCTGAGCGTTTAAAAGACCTTGACCAGCCTTTTGTATTAGGCGATGCAGCTTTCACAAAAGAAGGCGGAGTTGGAGTTGGCTTAGCAATTTCTCGAGCAATTGCACATTTAAACGGTGGTGATTTAGCGATTGATTCACGGCCAGCAATTGGCACAACTGTTGTTATCTCTTTACCAGCAATAATTTCCTTAAAAACTGAGCAAAAAAATATTGCCTAAATAGTTTCATAAAATTCTTTGGTAATTTCAATCACATCTTGTTGCATTATTTTTATATCCTCATTTAAACGCTCAAAATTTACTGTGTTGGTAAGCTGAGCCAACAAGTCCTTAAATGCCAAAGTCCAATCCTCATTTTTTAATGGGTTAATAAGACAAACAGACATCGTCTGCAAAATTGTTGTGTAAGTAAAGTGAATTTCACTTAACCGTTTTGCCTTTGGCAACATATCAATTTCTACAAGTTTATTGATAACATTAGCAACACTGGCCTGAGCAAAATTTATTTTTTTACCCTCTAGCAATTGCACAGTTTGAGCCAAAAATTCAATATCAATCAACCCACCATCAACCAGTTTTAAATCAAAATCATGTGCTGGTTTTCGCTCTTTTGCTAATAATAGACGCATATCTTTTACGTCTAATATTACCTTTTTTTTATCATAAGGAAGGCTCAAAACCTCTTTAATCAAAGCATTTATTTTATTTTCAAACCCAGCCTCTGCCCCAATCACTCTTGCTCGAGTGAGCGCAAGATGCTCCCATGTCCAAGCGTCAGATTTTTGATATTTTAAAAAAGCATTTAACGAGGTTGCAAGTGGACCTGCGTTACCAGATGGGCGAAGCCGCATATCGGCTTCATAAAGTACACCCTCGGCAGTTGGTGCAGACAAGGCCGCAACTAGCCTTTGCGTAAGACGAGAAAAATAATGAGAAACGGCAAGCGGGCGATCTCCATCTGAATATTCTTCCCCCTTTGGAGCATCATAAAGCAAAATAAAATCAATATCAGAAGTTGCAGTCATTTCCTTTGAGGCCATTTTACCAAATGCTAACAGCCCAACTTGCGCTCCCACAACCTGCCCATGTTTTTTTTCAAATTCTTTTTGCACCGCTTCAAATAAATGCTCAAGCAATGCCTGTGCCAAATTGCTAAATTGTTCTGCTGCTAAACGGGCATCAACCGTATTTGAAATAAAACCAGCTCCAATTAAAAATTTCTGCTCTTGGCCGATTATTCTAGCTCTATCTATCAAATCTTCAAACGAATTTGCCTGTCCTAAAAAAACCTTTATTTTTTCAATTAATACCGATCCATCACTAACTCCATCAGCAAAAGCTGGGTCAATCAAACCGTCCATAACATGCGCACGATGAATAACAGCATCTGCCATACGCGGAGCAGAAGCCATGAAAGCAATCAACATATGGCATAGATTATGATTATTTCTAAGGAGCGAGAGAAGCTGCACTCCTGCTGGAAATTGCGCTAAAAAGTGATCAAAACGAGCCAAAGCCTCATCAGAATTTCCAGTGGCACTAATTATTGATAAAAGCGAGGGCAATAGCTCAGTTAAATGCGCTCGTGAGGCCGAGGCACGTGTAGCTGGATAAGAGCCATAATGCCATTTTTTAATTGTGCTTAAAGCCAAAGGAGCATCTTCAAACCCAAGACTTTGTAAAGTATCTAAAGTGTTTGGGTCATCATCAGTACCAGTAAAAACCAAATCACCAATATCAGAAGCAAGCGTTTCTTCTTGGATAAATAACTCGCTATAATACCCCATTACAACATTTAACGTCGCTTGATATTTTTCTCTAAAAACATCCGCTTTTTCTTCCCCCATTAGCAAAGAAATAGTATTTATTCCCTCATTTGACTGCGGCATAATATGGGTCTGCTCATCATTAATCATTTGCAAGCGATTTTCAACTGCTCTTAAATACCAATAGGCTTTGATAAGTTCATCAGCTGTATTTTTTTCAATCCAGCCAGCATTTGCCAAACTCTTAAGTGCCAAACAAGTTGGCCGCACTCGCAAATTTAAATCACGACCACCTGCAATTAATTGTTGGGTTTGGGTAAAAAATTCAATTTCACGAATACCGCCACGCCCAAGTTTTACATTATGCCCCTCAACTCTTGCTGCCCCTACATTTTTGGCGATATTTATCTGGCGTTTCATCGCCTGAATATCTGCAATTGAAGCAAAATCGAGATGTTTTCGCCAAATAAAAGGTGAGAGATATTTTAAAAAATCTGCCCCAACAGATTTATCGCCCGCACAAGTACGAGCTTTAATCCATGCCGCTCTTTCCCAATTCTGCCCACGAGATTCATAATAAGACAAAGCCGCATCAATTGAAATCGCAACTGGGGTTGAACCCGGATCAGGGCGAAGGCGTAAATCAGTGCGAAAAACATAACCATATTCACTTCGCTCATCCATAAGACAAACTAGCGAGCGCATAATACGCCCATAAAATCTAGACGCTTCACTTGGCTCAATCAGCACATTTTCTTGCATCACGTCTTTTTTAGTATCAAAAAACGCTACAATATCAATATCAGAAGAATAATTTAATTCTCGTCCACCATGTTTTCCAAGTGCAAATATAGCTAAGCCACAAATTTCTGACAGGCTAACATTCTTATCACTGAGTTGCTCAGCACTAAATTTCAACTTGCCATTAATTGCTGCTTGGCGAATTAAAAACTCTAAACTTGTTTCAAGTGATTTGTCAGCTAAATCAGCAAGGGCAGCAGTTGATTTTTCCGCACTCCAAACCTTACCTGTTTCCGCAATAGCACAAAGTAGAGCTACTCTTAGCTTTGTTTGCCGAAGTAATATTGATAAGTTTTCTTCATTATCACCTTGTTTTCCTGCATGCTCAAGCCCAATAAATAAATCAGCTAAAATATCATCGGCACTTTTTGGCAATGCCGCACATAGCCAATCGGCATTTTTTTCACATATATGAGCCAAATATGGAGCTGAGTTAAACAACGGTTCAAGCGTATATTTTATTGTTGTGATTATAGATTTCTGCTCATTTGATAGGCTTAAGAACCAATCATCAAACCTATTTTTTTTCAAAGCTGGTAATGGCTGAAGGTTTTTTGCAAGGCTCATGATTTATTCCAAATTAATTGAGAAATAAAACCACTATTGTTTATCTTTTGGTATTTCAATGATAGCACGCAAACCGGGTTTATTATCTTGCAAATAAAACTCACCTTTATGCAATTTTGCCACAGCCCTAACCAGTGATAAACCAAGCCCTGAACCTGCTTCGGTGCGACTTTTTTCAAGTCGAACAAATCTCTCAACAGCCCGCTCTCTATCTTCTTTAGGAATTCCAACACCATTATCAGATACTTCAATTCTGACATTTTTATTTTCTTCCCCAACACTAAGCACAATTTTTTTATTTTTAGCCTTGCCACCACCCGCATACTTTATGGCATTCTCTATCAAATTAACAAGTGCCTGACCAATCAGCTCACGATTTGCATAAATACTCACTTCTTTTTCTGTCTTTAATATTAGCTCAATACCAGCATCTTCTGCAACAGGTTCATAAAGCTCTGCCATGTCCTTTGCCACTTCACTAACATCAAAACTAGCAAATGAGCCAGAAGGAGTTCCTGCCTCAACTCGTGAAATCATCAACAATGCATTAAAAGTGCGAATAAGCTGATCGCTCTCATCAATAGTTGCTTGCAAGGCAGCTCTTTGATCCTTTGCACTCACCCCTTTTCGAAGCGCAGCCTCGGCTTTACTTCTCATTCTTGTAAGTGGGGTTTTTAAATCATGTGCAACATTATCGGTAACTTCTTTAAGCCCACTCATAAGATTCTCAATCCTATCAAGCATATCGTTGAGCGAAGTTGCTAGCCGATCAAATTCATCATTTCTTTTTGTAATAGGAACACGTTGTGACATATTACCAGACATAATTTTATCAGTTGTATCTGAAATACTATCAATTCGCTTTAAAACTCGTTTAGCCGTAATTCCACCAGTAATAAGTGAAAGGATTACAATTCCAATAACCCCAAATAAAAATCCACGAAAAATGATGCTAGTATAACCACGCCGCTCAACAATATCACGGCCAACAATAAGGCGAAATCCGCCTTTTAGCTTCCTTGAGCTAACCAAAGCATATCCTACGCCCTTAGTATTATTTCCTATATTATCGGGTAAAGCCTGCTCAATAGAATAATTAAACGTGTGAATGCCATTTTGAGTTAAAACTTCCATTGGAAAATTAGAAACATTCCCAACCAGTTTTCGCCCTTTCTCATCTCCTAAATAATATATTCCCGGCCCTGCTCGTCTTGCCAATTTCTGCACCACATTTGCAACAGAGCGAATTCCACGAACTTTTTCAAGTCGCACCAACTCCCTAATCTCACGCTCAATTTCAACAGTTTGACTTCTTTGAATTTGAATTGAAGATTGATAGGCCATAAAAGCCAATAGGCTTATTGCCGCTAGGACAAAAATAACGATGAATAGCGCAGTTAAACGAAATGTAGTTGTGCGCCACAAGCGAAATGAACTATTCATTTTATCATATATCCAGCACCTCGAATTGTATGCAAAATCTGCCCCTTATAGCCTTTATCAATTTTTGAGCGCAAGCGTGACATATGCACATCAATAACATTTGTCTGCGGATCAAAATGATAATCCCAAACATTTTCTAGCAACATCGTGCGAGTTACAACTTGACCTGAATGCTTCATTAAATATTCAAGCAAGCGAAACTCACGTGGCTGTAATAAAATATTTTCTCCATCACGTTCAACCTTTCGAGATAAACGATCAAGACTTAAGCCACCAACTTCAAAATGTGTTTCACCCTCATTTGGGGAAGAACGCCGAGCCAACACTTCAACCCTAGCTAATAGCTCAGTAAATGCATAAGGTTTGGTGAGATAATCATCACCCCCCGCTCTTAAACCAGTGACCCTATCATCAACCTCACCAAGAGCTGAGAGTATTAAAACAGGGGTATTATCATCTTCAGCTCTTAAAGATTCTATTATTGAAATGCCATCTCTTCGTGGCAACATACGGTCAATAATCAGCACATCATAATCCATGCTAGAGGCCATAGCATAACCAGTTTCCCCATCTGCTGCGTGATGGCTTACATGACCAGCCTCATCAAGTGCCTGTATGAGATAACTTGCAGCCTCTCTATCATCTTCAATAAGCAAAATTTTCATTATGATTATTCCTATTTAGAGCGACTTTTAAAATGGTCGGCTTTTGGGATTTGGGGGAATACCCAAAAGCCGCTTTATCTCATCAACTATAGCGGCAAGCCGATGAAACGTATATTATTATTTCGAGATGCTTTAATCAAAACACTTGGACGATTAGATTTAGTCACATCATCAATAATGCTCTCAAACTCTTTAAGGCTGTTAACTGACTTATTATCAACTTCAAGAATAATATCACCAACAGCAAAGCCTTTAGTCGCAGCATTGCTATCTTCATTTATTCCTTTAATTATTAAGCCATCGCCATTATCATTCGGCACCAAAACAACCCCAATACTTGATATTTCTGGCTCTATAGGTTCTTTTAAAACATCTTCTTTTGGAATTGGAGTTAAAGCCATATCTTCATCAAGAGTTGCCAATTTTATTTTAAACTCAATATTTTTACCATTGCGCCAAACTTTTATTTTCACTTTTTCTTCTGGCGAAATTGAGCCAATTGTACGTGAAAGATCTTTTGCGTCATCTATTGGCTCACCATTTACCTCAACAATAATATCGCCAGATTTAATGCCTGCTTTTTTTGCTGGCGCATTTTCACTTGGTTCAGTAACCAAAGCACCACGAGCAGTTGGCAAGCCAACACTATCTGCAATATCTTTGCTCACATCTTGAATAGCAACACCCAAATAACCTCGGGTTACATCACCATCATCTTTAAGGTCAGCTATAATTTGCTCAACCGTATCAGCAGGGATTGCAAAGGCGATACCAACATTGCCACCATTGGGTGAAAAAATTGCCGTATTAACCCCAACAACTTTTCCATTTAGATTAAACGCTGGACCGCCAGAATTACCACGATTAATTGCTGCATCAATTTGCAAAAAATCACCATAGGAGTTTCCGCCAATATCACGCCCACGAGCTGATATAATTCCTGCTGTTACCGAGCCACCAAGCCCAAACGGATTGCCAACTGCTACAACCCAATCGCCAATGCGAATATCTTCTTCTGCAAATTCAACAAATGGTAAATCACTAGCATCTTCAATTTTAAGTAATGCTAAGTCAGTGCGCTCGTCTGTGCCAATTATTATAGCCTCTTTTTCTTCTCCACCTTCAAAAATTACAATTACCTTTTGAGCATGATCAACAACATGATTATTCGTCACAACATAGCCATCAGCAGAGATCACAAAGCCCGAACCTGCCGCTTCGAAACGACGCTCACTTGGTGCTTGATTTTGCCCAGGTGCGCCAAATTGATCAAAAAATTTACGAAAAGGATGATCGTCTGGCAAGTCTGGGAAATTAAATTCAAGACCTTCTCTTGGATTAAATCGATAATCTTCTTGCACGCCCTGCACTTTAATTGAAACAACAGCAGGTTTTACTTCTTCAACCAAATCAGCAAAACTCATTGGCATAAATGTCTGAGTTGAAACCTGCGCTACAGACGCAGTCGCCAAAAGAGAAGCACCACCAACTGAGCCAATCGCAAGAGCAATTGCTAAAGTTGAAGCACTTAAAAAACGTCGTGTGGGGGAAAGAATTGTAGTATTCATAAGATTTCTCCATAATTTTGATATGGCTCTTATGCGCTTCAATACCTTTCCGTATCGTGACACTAACATTACAATTTGGTAATGTTGTTGGCAAAACCAAGGCAATCAGCCAAGAATAGCGCGGCGCAACAAGTCTAGTGCTACTATGGTGATGATAAGGCGAAACGCCAAACGAAAAACTTTTTCGGGAAATTTATCAAGCCCCAAACTACCCAAATATGTGCCGATAAAACCTGAAATTATCATGGCAATTATCAATGCTAAATACTCAGAGAAAGCAAAGCCAAGCATAATAAAAACAACTAGCTTGAAACTATTTTGACAAGTCATTAAAAAAGCATGCGTGCCAACTATTTCACGGCGTTCTTTTAAATTACGCAAGAAACTAAGCACCAATGGTCCAGAAATTCCAATAATCATACCAATAGCAGAACTAAAAGCCCCAGCAAAAATTGTTGAAAAAACGCCTCTGCCAACAGGTTTTGGCTTTGGTATCCAAACCGAATAAATTAAAAACAAACCAATTGCTATTTTAAAAATATTATCAGGCAGCTGAGAGGCAAAATTACCGCCAATAACTGCACCAATTGCAGAGCCGACAACAAACCAAAGTGCAAATTTCCATTGAATATACGACCGGCGTAAAAATGCCCGCCCACCGTTTGATCCAAGCTGCACCGCACCATGCACCGGCACAACAATAAAAGCAGGCATAATTAAACTCATCACCGCAATTAAAAGTGAGCCACCACCAAGCCCAAAAGCCGCCGTCACCGCCGAAGTAAATGCACTAAGCACAATCAAGCCAAGCGCAACGTATAGCGTCATTTCTTGTGGTAAAAATTGTGCTAAATCAAAAGCCACCATTTTTCCTAACTATATAATTCAAGCCAAACCCGCAACAAACCCACTATCCTTAGAATCATGGCTCATCGCTATCTTGATATTACCATAACATTGTCGTTGCCGGCATTTTGCACTTTTTTCAACCTCATCTAGCCATAAGAATCTAAGCTCATTTTGTTTTTGCAACTCTGAGGCACGCTGAAGATAAACACTCGCACAGGTTTTACAGGTAAATTCTAACACTTGCTCTGGCTCAATATCATTTAATTGCAATTCTCTTTTCCAATTCATCAACAAAACCTCTCTCATCACCAAAAATCGGCAGCTGAAGGAATACGTGTAAAGCTGATTTTGCCGCCAACATTTCCGCCTTTCGGGGGATTCCATTTGCCATTAGAAATTATTGTCTTGCTATATTTATTATTTAGCCCATCAACTGCCTGAGTAATCGCCTCCCATTTTTTGCGCTCCTCATCATCATTCAAAAACATATCTATCTGGCGATAACTAGCAAAACTTATATCAACCAATGTCACATGCAGACGAAAAACTATTTCTGTTGGAATTTCTTTTTCTGCTCTGCTCCAAATATTATCAAGCCCATCAAGTAACGCCTTATCATCATTTACAATTGGCAATTTGAGGTTCTGCCCCCAATGCCCATCTCTAATCGCCAGCCAAACCATAAGCCTTGAGCTATAATATCCCTCACGCCGCAACCGTCGAGCCGCCTTTACCAACAAAAGTCTTGCTATTTCTTTTGCTTTAGGAAGCGTGCGACTATCAGGCGGTAAAACTCGCCCATGCCCAAACATGCCACGCTCACTCTTTTGTGCATAAATATCATATCCATGCAAAGCATACCAAAGACGCTCACCATTCACCGATCGCCAAATTTTACGCATATGTTTTGGAGGGAGATTAAGCAATTGCTCAACACTATAAATTTGTGCTTTATGCAATCTTTGCGCCATATTTTTACCAATTCCGGGAATATCATCAAGGCAAAGCGCAAATAGAGCTTTAGGTATCATATCTGGATACCAAATAGTCACCCCATCGGGTTTATTTAACTTGCCTGCAATTTTGGCTAATTGACGATTTGGCGCAAAACCAATTGAGCAGGTAATATATCTACCAACATATTTTTCTAATCGTTCTTTAATTTGCCTTGCTGTTTCTCTTGGATTTTTTTGCTGATGAGCATCAAGCCTACATGTTAACTCATCAATAGACTTTATTGCATCAATTGGTAAAACCGCCGATATTTCAGATAAGAGGGTATTATGCGCCCGTCGATAAAGGTCTGGCTCTTGCGGCACTAAAATTAACTCAGGGCAAATGGTTTTTGCCTCTTTAATTGCCATAACATTTTTACAGCCCGCTCTTTTTGCCTCTTTAGAGCAAGCAATAACCGCTGTTCTATCCGTACCAGCAAAAGGCACAACCCCAACAGGTTTGCCACGCAATTTAGGATAGACCTGTTGCATTACGGAAGCAAAAAACCCGTCAAAATCAAGATATAAACATTCAATATTTTTTGGCTTTCGCATCTCACTTCACACCTGTTGATTCTTTTCATTCCAAATGGAACAAAAAGAGAACATTGTTTACATGCAAAAAGTTAAGAGTCAATATGAAACATTAGAGAATAATTACGATTAACTGCCCTCTGTGTCACCCTGAGCTTGTTGATAGGTCTTAGATGCTTCGGCTTCGCTCAGCATGACACTGTTCATTTATCACCCTGAACGAAGTGAAAAACCTTAAACTCAAAGTTAGATTCTTCTGCATCATCTCAAAATAACTATGAAGCATTTGTAAACAACAGAGATAAGTTTTATCTAGCCTAAAACTTCACAACCGCAAAATAATAGCATTTATTCCTTCAAACTATCAAGCACGGCCTGCTCTTGCTTGCTTAATTTTGAAACTGGCTTTGCAGCAGGTTGTTTTTTTGCAATCCTAAAAACAAAAAATAAACCGATAAATAATATCAATGGCCCGCCAGCCCATAATAAAATTGTATGAAGTTTAAACACAGGTTTTAACAACACATATTCACCATAACGTGCAACGGTATATTCAACTACCTCAACATCACTATCACCCGCAACCAAGCGTTCACGCACCAACACTCGCAAATCTGCCGCAAGTGGAGCATTGCTATCGTCAATGCTTTGATTTTGACAAACCAAGCAACGAAGATTTGCTGAAATTGCTCTAGCTCGTTTTTCTAATACTGGATCAGCAAGAACCTCGTCTGGCTCAACCGCCAACGACATTGATGACACAGAGGCAAATGAAAATGCCAGAACAATTATCAAGAAAATTGAGTGTAATATTTTCATGTTGCACCCTTTGATTTTAAAATGTTTTTAGTTTTTGCTTTTTTTGGCGCACCAATGCGTAACTTCCTATCGCTTAGTGATAAGAAACCAGCCAATGCCATAAATATTGTGCCATACCATATCAGCAAAATATAAGGCTTATGCCAAATTCGCACCACTTGATTGCCATCTTTATCAGCATCACCAACCGCAATATAAAGTTGCGAAAGACCGCCATAAGTTAGAATACCTGCCTCGGTTGTTGGCATGCTTGAGGCAACATAAATTCTTTTTTCAGACACAGCTAAACGCTCATTGCCTTTTTTATCACTTACTACAAATTCAAAATGAGCAATTTTATAATTTGGCCCTGGCAACTCCTCAGCTTTAACAAATTCAATACTATATCCAGCCAACTCAGCACTCTGCCCCAATTTAAGTGTTGTAATATTTTCACTCTCGCCAACAGAAACACTAACAATCCCCAACACACAAATCCCCATACCAAAATGCGCTAATGCGGTTGCCCAAATTGATTTTGGCAAACTAAATAATTTTCGAATAGATTTTATAAAAGGTGAGCGGCCAATTTTTGCTCGATAGACTAAATCAGCAATTGCACCAAAGCTAACCCAAAAACCAAGTAAAAAGCCAATTGGTGCTAATGAGATTGTTGCACCTCTCAAAATAAACACCACAATTGTTGCTAAAATAGTTAGAGCCGCCGCACCTGCTAATCTTTGTGTAATAGCAATCAAATCAGCTCGTTTCCAGCTAAGAAAAGGGCCAAACGGCAAGATAATCAACAATGGTATCATTAGAATAGAAAAGGTTAAATCAAAGAATGGCGCACCAACCGAAATTCTAGCACCTGTTAGTGCATCAAGCACCAATGGATAAAGCGTGCCAATCAACACAGCCGCCGTTGCAGAGGCTAAAAATAAATTATTTAACACCAATGCTCCCTCACGGCTAATCGGAGCAAAAAGCCCACCAGCCCTAAGAGAAGAAGCACGCATAGCAAAGAGAATAAATGCCCCACCAATAAACACCCCAAGCAAAGCTAATAAAACCAGACCACGTTCAGGGTCAGAAGCAAAAGCATGTACTGAGGTTAATATCCCCGAGCGAACCAAAAATGCCCCAAGCAAACTAAGCGAAAAGGTCATAATGGCTAAAAATATCGTCCAGATTTTTAAGGCGCTTCGTTTTTCCATAACAATTGCCGAGTGCATAAGTGCCGTGCCAGCTAACCATGGCATGAATGATGCATTCTCGACTGGATCCCAAAACCACCAGCCACCCCAGCCCAATTCATAATAAGCCCAATAAGACCCCATGGCGATGCCAAGTGTTAAAAATGTCCAAGACGCAACCGTCCACGGCCTAACCCAACGAGCCCAAGCCGCATCAATCCTGCCAGAAATAAGTGCCGCAATTGCAAAAGAAAAACAAACCGAAAACCCAACATAACCAATATATAAAAGCGGAGGGTGAATTGCTAAACCCACATCTTGCAATATCGGGTTTAAATCTCGCCCCTCAAACGGGGCAGGGTCTAAACGAGTAAAAGCATTTGAAGTAAAAATAGAAAAGCCAATGAAGGAAGCCGATAAAACCCCTTGAACCGATAGAACTAACGTGCGTAAATCATTTGGAATATTGCGCCCAAAAACAGCAACTGCCGCCCCAAATAAAACCAAAATAAGCACCCATAATAAAATCGATCCTTCGTGATTTCCCCAAACGCTAGAGATTTTATAAATCATTGGCTGAAGCGAGTGAGAATGTTGCGCAGCTAATGAGAGTGAAAAATCTGACGTGGTAAATGCAATTATTAACACACCAAAAGAAATTGCTACCAAGACAAATTGCAAAATTGCAGCTTGCTTAACATAGCCAGCTATATGCCCGCCCGAACGCCAAAAAGTTAAACCAAGAACCGCTTGAGCAATAGAAATTCCAAACGCTAAAATAAGCGCAAAATGACCGATTTCAATATACATTAGTTTGCACTTCCTTCGCCATTTTCCTCTTTAGTTTCTGGCTCCCATTCGCCTCGCTCTTTAAGAGTTGCAACAACTTCTTTGGGAAGATAATTTTCATCATGTTTTGCTAACACATTTGTGGCCGCAAAATATCCCTCTTGCGTTAACGCTCCTTCGGCAATAACACCCTGACCTTCACGAAATAAATCTGGTAAAATTTGCTGATAAACAACCTTCGTATCGCTCTCACCATCGGTTACAACAAAAGTGTTAATCTTACCATCTTTTACCCAGCTATCCTCTTTCACCAACCCGCCAATACGAAAGTCTTGCCCAATAGCCACAGGGTTTTCTTTTAGTTCAGAGGGTGAGTAAAAAAACGTTATTTTACTACTCAATGCAGTGAAAATTATAGTTGCTGCTAAGACAATAGCCAGCCCCAAGCCTGCAATAACCGCCAAGCGTTTTTGTTTACGTGTCATTTTTATCCTCTAACTTTAATCTATTCATTACTTAAGCCCTGCTTCAGCGGCCAAACTGTTCAATTCTTCTCGCACATTTTCATTAGAATATGCCGCTTTGGCACTATCAAAGGCTTTTTGAGCATTTTCCTTTTCACCCAAAACCAAATAAGAGCGAGTAAGGCGTGTCCACTCTTCAACGCTTCCACCATCTGTTTCAAGCCTTAAAGAAAGTGCCGCCACCATATCTAAAATTAACTTTGCTTGGCCTTCATCATTCTTAATATCCAAACCTGTTTGATCTGGTTGAATTTTTGCTTCATCACGCAAACCCGCCTGAGCCGCTTCAAGCCCCCCTTGCGCCACTTCAAGCCAAGACTCGTCACCAGCACTAAGTGCTAACAATGATTGCCAAATTTCAATAGCCTCTTCATTAGAGCCAGCTCGGGTTAATTCACTAGCAAGATAAAAACGTGATCGAACATGCTCTTTATCAAGTTTTGTAGCACTTTTAAGCAATTCAATTGGCTCACCATCTGCCACACCATCACTTGCCATCATCAAGGCTTCAGCCAAATCTGTTTGCGCATCAGCACTTATCGGCAGCAATTCCAAAACTTTACGATAAGCAAACACCGCCTCGTCAAATCGCTCCTGCTGCATATATACTGGCGCAATTACTGACCAAGCACGGGCATCATCAGGGTTTTTCTTTAACTGCGCCTCAACTTTTAAAACTGCTTGTTCAAGACTAAGATTTGGGCTAGCTGGCATTTCTCTTAAAGCTAACGGCTGAGCTGGCAGCGTTGGCTTGCCATAAATATAATAAATACCAAAGCTAAGCAGACCAATAAAAACTAAACTTATAAAAACCTCTACATTTGATAATTTTAACTTAGGCTTTATGACTGATTTTACATCGGCTTGTAGGCGAAGCAGCTCGCGCGCTAACTCACTCTTTGCACCTTGTGCTTCATCATGTGAAATAAGTCCATTAGATAGATCTGCTTCAATTTCTAATAGCTGGCTCTTAAAGTGAGAGCTGGTTTGCGCATCTCTTAAAATTGGTGTTGCAATATTCTCATCAATATTTTCAATATCTGATGATTTAACAGCTGTTGTAAAAAAAAGTGCTATAAAAACAATAATAGTTATGGCACAAACAAATATCCAAAAAATCATAACACTCTAACAATTCTATTTTTATTATTTATATTTGTATCTATAGTGCAGATTTAACAAAATGTGTATGCTAATAATTACAAAAGCAAACAAATGAATGTGATAATTATCAATTTTTAATGAGGTTTTTTATGAATGTTGATTTTGCTATTATTGGCTCATCTCCAAAAGCTGCAATATTAGCCTGTATGCTTGCAAAAACTCATGCAAAATCTGTATTACTCATTTCTAAAGATCCACATAATCTTCGCCCCCAACATGGTTTTGATATTTCAGTTGCGCCAATTACGAACCCTAAAACTTGGAAAATATTAAAGAGCAATATTCCAAAAACTATAGAATTTATGAATAAAACCAGCTCAAAAAATATCAAGACAAAAATAACTGAACGCATTGACCCACTGTTCATTACAACTGAGCAAGCAGGAAAAACTGCATTTAGTCATTGTCGTAACCTTGCAACTGGCTATGGTTTTAATGTTGAAAAACAAGCCCAATCAGAGCAGTTTTTATCTAGCTATAAATTTACAGATGCTACCCGACTGTTGCGCCGCCCATTTTTTGCCAGCCTTGAACAAAGACTAAAAAATTGCAACGTGCAAAGATTAGACCCAAATAAGATAAGAATAAAAAATAAAAAAGATGACATTGAAATCACTAGTAATAAAATAAGCTATTATGCCAAGCAAGTAGTTTTGGTCGATGACAATGCCCTATTAAATCATTTGCCTGATGCTGATATTTCTACTCAATTTATTAAGACATCAATTTTTGGATTTCTAAGCGAGCCAATAAAATCAATTAAAAACCCAATTATATTTAACATTGATAATGGCCTAATAATTCATCAACGAGAAAATGGCTCGCTTGATTGCCTAGCTCCAAAAAACAAACAAACACTTGAGCAACAGATTTGCCTTATGCTCAACAAAGAGCAAAGCACTCGCATTGCAGGAAAGACCCAGTTTAATAAATTATATAGCCCAGATGGCGCACCTTTGTTTGGTAAAATTGGTAGATCAAGATATATTTCAATTTGTAATTTTGGCACAACTGGCCTATTTCAAACCCCTGCAATTGCCGCAATGTTAAGCGAAAATTCCAATGAATTTGAACAACAATATTTTTCCTCTCTTGCTCCAAAAAGCAAAACCCACAAAAGAGAAAACATTGCACAATACTGCTCTATTGTTCAAAATAGCACTATAAAAAAGAAGGCCGCAAAATGAGTTTAACATTTAAACGGCTTCAAAAAAATGAAAAGTCTATTCTTTTTGGCAAGCAAATAAATCGCCTAAAAGCAATAAAATTCAAACTCAACGGCAATGAAATAAAAGCCTTTGAGGGAGATAGTGTTTTTTCTGCTGCTATTGCAAATTCAATCACTTGTGCTGGCACGCATAAGGGACATGATTTAGCACTTGATGATACGTTATCTTTGCCAATTGCCCACATTAGCGCGAACATCTCATCAAAAGACTATCTACCGATTGAGAGAACTTTGGCTATTGATGGCGCAAAATATATTACCCTTGGCGGCAAAAAATCCACAGGATTTACAAAAATCTTAAATAAAGTTAAATCAAAAACAACTTTATCATTAGGCGTAAATTTTGATGATCCAAATTTATTTAATGAGCCTTGGCTTAATCAAGAAGTTGATGAAAACATAAATGTTGATTTACTAATAATTGGCGCAGGTGTTGCAGGCATGAGTGCCGCAGCGCATGGCGCAAATTCTACAAGAAAAATTCTCCTAGTTGAAGAGCGTGCTTATTGTGGTGGTGATGCAATTTTATTTGGCAATAGCTCTGATGAAGAAAACCCAATTGAAATTATCTCCTCTTTAGAAAAAACCATAAAAACTGCAAAAAACATAGATTTATTGACTTCTAGTAAAGCCATTAACATTACCAAAAACATCGTTCTTGTTCATAAAGTTGAAATAAAAAACAACAAGGCAGTTGGAAGTATTGTTCAGGTTAAAGCTAAAAAAATCATTCTTGCAACTGGCTGTTCAGATCGCCTGCCAATTTTTTCTGGCAATCGTGTTGCTGGGACAATGGGACTAACAAGTGCTTTTCACTTAGCCTATGCCTTTGGTGTTTGGCCAAACGAAATTTCAACAAATACATCTGCTATTATCAGCACCAATAATATTGCCTATAGATTTGCAACCCTTGCAGCAGATGCTGGAGTAAAATTTGAAAAAATTATTGATTCTCGTGTTGATCCTAACTCTCGCTTTATTCACTTTGCTAAAGCCTATGGAATTAAAACAGAAACTGGCCTTAAGCCAAAAAAAATAACAATTGATAACTCCAGCGACCACCTAAAGTTACATGTCTGCTTAACCCTTGATGAAACTAACACTTCTTTTTCACCAATAAAGGCAAAGAATATAATAATCGCTGGAGGTTGGATGCCGCGGCTTTTTTTGTGGCAATTATCGGGTGGAAAAATCACACCTACTGAAGGAAGTTTTGGACTGAAAGCAAAAGGTGAGCTTAACAATATTGCCCTTGCTGGATCTTGTGCAAATTGGAGCAGTACAAAAGCTGTATGTGATAGTGGCATAAATGCTTTTAATTTACTTTTTAAAAGAAAAACCACATCAATAGTTGAAAAACGCATTGACCCAATATTTGAAACTTTGGGCGGTTTTACACCAATTACTATTAACAAGGATAACGAGCTTGCACCTCAATATTATAACTATGGCAAAACCCTAGTTTATCAAGGAAATTCTGCAACAAATAATATTTTAAAAAACCTATATAAAATAAATAAAAACTTTCCCCTTGATGAAATCATAGCTGAAAAATCATTATCTTTAGGCGATTTAAGCAGTGCTTATGTCTTAAGAAAACTAAGCATTGATGACTTTGATGAAATAGCACTTGAGCGAAGTATTATTGCTTTAAATATCTGCCAATCTGGCATTGAGCAAAGAAACAAGCCAGCTAAAAGGAAAGAAAAATTCCTAAAAATCCCCAATTATCTTGAAGGAAGATTTGGAGAAAATTCATCTGCATGGGAAATATCAGCACCAGATGAAATTTTATTTGAAACTGGAAGCCTGATTTTTACTAACTCTACTAATAATGATCCAATGCAAGCTATTGGAGTAATATTGGGGCAAAGGGACAATAAAAACATCGCCCTACTATCAGAAAAAGCTGCTCAATCAAAGCAACAATTATCCATTTTGAGCAATAATAGCCATCATATTGCAAAAGTAAAAAAGGAATATATTTTATTATAAAGCCTAAACAGCCTGCTTTTGCCGCCGCTCAATCACTTGTTTAGCACGAAGTAAAACATCGCCATATTCTTGGCCAAACCTTAGGCCAGCCATTTTTATTCCTGCATCAAGCCTTGCTAAAACTATCGCATTTGTAGGATCTTGTTTTAAAACTTCCATATTACGATCAATTAAAACCTCTAAACTTTGACCTGTTTCACCCCATATTTTTTCAAATATAGCATTTAGTGCTAAAGTTTCACGAGCCTGCCTAACAGCAACT
>JAMONZ010000013.1 GCA_027066315.1 Hyphomicrobiales bacterium | reverse complement strand
TGGAGAATGGCTTGAGTTAATATTCTGAGTATTATTATTAGCTGCTGAAAAATCCATTATATATATCCCATTATTGTGAACTTATCTGAAATATAATGGGATTCTATTTTAAAACTATCCGTATTGAATACGGATATTATTATAGTAATTATCAGTGTATCTATAAGGCAGTATGTAGATCCCAAATCACCATACTAAGCAAAAATAGCTCAATAAGATCTGTGCCGGATCTGAGCTATTTTTGCTACCCAATTTTTTTATGATTCACCAATTACCTCAAGCGACATTTCTAATATTGTATTTACACTAAGTTGACGAATTTTACCTCGCTCAAGATTTTCACCAAATAGCATCTCAAGATGATAAGTATTATTCTTTGTTGCGCAAGCAAAGTGAACTAAACCAACAGGCTTTTCTTGAGTGCCTCCAGTAGGTCCAGCAACTCCAGTAATTGAAATGGCAATATCAGTGCCGCTTGCTGACAGCCCTCCCTCAGCCATTGCACGTGCAACCTGTTCTGATACTGCTCCATACTGCTCTAATGAAGCAACAGGCACGCCAATCATGTTGGTTTTGGCTTTGTTGGCATAGGTAATAAAACCACCATAAACAACCTCTGATGAGCCGGAAACCTCAGTTAAAGCAGCTGCAACCAGCCCCCCAGTGCAGCTTTCTATAGTTACAATGGATTTATTCTGCTCTTTAAGAGAGGCAATAAGGGTTTCGGCTAATTCAAGGGTTTCATTTGAGAACATTATTCACCTTTAGGTAATTCAATTGTGGCAGTTGCCATTGTTGCAATGCCTTCGCTACGGCCAATAAAACCCATTTTTTCAGACGTTGTGGCTTTTACAGAAACTCGTTCAATAGATATAGAACAGATTTTAGCAATAGAATTGCGTATTTCTTTTGTGTGAGGAGAAATTTTAGGAGCTTCTGCAATTATTGTTAGGTCAAGATTCACGATACGCCCATTTTTCTTTTTCAAGCGATCAATGGCAAACTTTAAAAATGTAGAGGAGGGCGCACCTTTCCATTTTTTCTCACTGGGGGGGAAGTGTGTGCCAATATCTCCATCAGCTAATGCCCCTAAAATAGCATCGGTTAAAACATGTAAAGCCGTATCAGCATCGGAATGGCCTTTTAGCTTTTTTATATGGGGAATTTTCACGCCCCCTAATATGACCTCCTCACCATCTTCAAATTGATGCACGTCATAACCAGAACCAACTCTTGTTTCCATAATTTCTTGCATGGCTAAATACCTTCTCGCCCTAGTAAAATCATCAGAGCTAGTTATTTTGAAATTATCAGCACTTCCTTGCGATAAAATAGCATAAATACCTGCCCATTCAGCAATTGCTGCATCATCGCTAAAGTCATCACTTATTATTATAGCCTTTTTATGAGCCTCAAATATACTCCCAAAATGAAACCCTTGTGGGGTTTGCGCTGCATATAGTTGAGTTCGATCTTCAGAACCACCAATAGATCGGCCATCACTAGAGCGTTTAATGCTATCAATCACATTGATTGCGGGAATTACAGCTTGCTCACTTTCTAAGGCTTTAATAACCCCATTTACTACATTTTCATCAACAAATGGCCTTGCGCCATCGTGAATTAATACATAATCAGGGCATTTTTTCTCAATCTCTTTTAAGCCTGCAAAAACTGAAGCCTGTCTTTTTTCGCCACCAAAAACAGGTTTTAAAAGTTTTTGATCCTCTAGCTTTAAATTATTAAAAAGACCCACATCATCTTTATGAATGATAGGTAAAACAGATGTTATAGCACTCATTTTTAAAAATTGCTTAATGGTGATAGAAAGCATTTTCTCAGAGCCAATAGAGCGATATTGTTTTGGAAGGTCATCTTCTGCACCGCCTGCACGAGTTCCCCGACCACCAGCAACAATTATAACTACAATCTTCTTTTTCATGTAAAGCCTATCCCTATCTATAGGTCAAAATAAACAGCAAAATTGTTTCTTACAAGTTCAATAATAACCTTTTAGCCTAATTATCATTGCATCATCTCAAAAAAATGATTAATAGTTAGGCAGAAAAATATAAATGACCATAATTAAGGCAGATTTTGTTAGTTGAGTAAAGATAAGATACAAATTGGCAAGCATATTTTAGCAAATAATGCCTTTCTTGCTCCAATGGCTGGAATAACCGATGCGTCTTTTAGAACGCTTGCAACTAGATTTGGGGCAGGTCTGGTAGTAAGTGAAATGGTTGCTTCAGCTTCACTTGGGGCAGGGCAGAAAGAGATGTTGCGCCGCATTAGAACAAGTAATGATAATCCGCATGTCGTGCAGCTTTCTGGAAATCAAGCGGTATGGCTTGAATTGGGTGCAAAAATGGCCGCACAAAGTGGTGCAGATATTATTGATATAAATATGGGTTGTCCGTCAAAAAAAGTAACCAATGGCCTTGCTGGTGCTGGTTTGATGAAAGATCCAGATAAGGCATTAAGGCTTATTGAGGCGGTTGCAAATGCAACAGATTTACCGATCACCCTAAAAATGCGACTTGGCTGGGACGAGAATAATCTAAACGCCTCACAAATTGCGACTTCTGCCGTTAATGCAGGGGTCAAAATGATAGTTGTGCATGGACGAACTCGTCAGCAATTTTATCGAGGTAAAGCACGTTGGGAGTTAGTAAAGCCAGTTGTAGATGCAGTAAATATTCCAGTTGTGGTGAATGGTGACATAAAAGACATAACAAGCGCAAAAGCTGCACTTTCTCAGTCTGGCGCAAAAGCGGTGATGATTGGGCGAGCGATATATGGGCAACCTTGGCTAGCTGGGCAAATAGGTAGTGGTTTAAATGGTGAAGTCAAAATCAAACCACCCAAAGCAAATGAACTTTTAGATTTAATAATTGAACATTACGAAATGATGTTAGATGAATACGGAATATTCTTAGGTGTGTTGGGTGCAAGGAAGCATATTGTTTGGTATTTTGAGGCTGCAAATATCAAGCTAGAAAAAAACATTTCAAAGGCATTGTTAACCGCAACTGATCCAAAAGTGGTCATAGCCTTTATAAAACAAATATTTTTTGAACATTTCAACAAGGCGGCATAATATATGAGTAAAAATATATCGCTTGATAGTGCGCTCATTCAATCCCTTTCTCAGCCAATTTTGGTATGTGAAAAAAACAACAAAATTATTCATGCAAATTATGCAGCAGAAATATTTTTTGGCCACTCATCTCAATTCTTAAAAAAATCAAGCCTTGATGATTTAATAACTCTTGGTTCACCCATTCTCTCTTTAGTTGAAAGAGTGTTAAGCCGAAAAGCCCCAACGAGCGAGTATAAGATGATAATTGAGCCAGTCCGCTCAACATCAAAAAAATCAGTCGATGTTTTTGCTACTCCGCTTTCTGGTTTTGAAGGCAATGTAGCACTGGTTTTTCAAGAGCGCACAATGGTGGATTTAATGGATAGGCAATCATTATCACAAGTGGCTGTTCGGTCAGTAATTGGTTTATCAGCTATGCTTGCCCATGAGATAAAAAACCCACTATCAGGCATTCGTGGTGCTGCACAATTATTAGAAAACTCTCTTTCAAGTGATGATCTGGCACTAGCAAGGCTCATAAGAGATGAGACGGATAGAATTGTAAAACTACTTGATAAAGTTGATGTTTTTGGTGACGAAAGGCCACTTGAGGGCAAGCCGCTAAATATTCATATTGTGCTTGATAGGGTGAAATTATTAGCAAAAAGCGGCTTTGCAAAAGATATAGAATTTATTGAAGAATATGATCCATCTTTGCCATTAATATATGGGGATTTTGACCGTCTAGTGCAGGTTTTCTTAAACCTTATCAAAAATGCATCTCAGGCACTCAATGGCATTAAAAACCCACAAATCAGACTTTCTACTGCCTATAGACCAGGAATTAGAATGAATGTTGCAGGCAATAAATACAGTGTTTCTTTGCCGTTTGAGATAATAATTCAAGATAACGGATCAGGTGTGCCTGCTCATATTTTGTCCAATATGTTTGACCCATTCGTAACCACAAAAGTAAATGGCTCAGGGTTGGGTCTTGCAATGGTTGCAAAAATTATTGCCGAACATGGAGGGGTTGTTGATGTGGAGAGCCATGCTGGGTGTACAAAATTCAAAATATTATTACCAATTGCAGATAAAAACCCTGATCCAGCAAATAAAGAGAAATTGATAAAATGAGTGTAAAGACAATTTTATTGGCCGAAGATGATTCTGCAATTCGTATGGTATTAAACCAAGTCCTGACCCGTGCAGGGTATGAGGTTCGCCCTACCGGAAATTTAGCAACCATGTGGAATTGGGTTTCACGAGGCGAGGGCGACTTGCTTATTACAGATGTGAATATGCCTGATGGTAATGCATTTGAAGTTATGCCAAAAATCAAAGAAATGCGACCCCATTTACCTATCGTTGTAATGAGCGCACAAAATACTTTTATGACGGCGATAAGAGCATCAGAAGCAGGTGCATATGAATATTTGCCAAAGCCATTTGATAATGATGAGGTTTTGGCAATTGTTGAGCGAGCTTTGGCTGAGGTGAAAAAACCTTCAAAAACACAAGAACATAATAATGATGATGTAGAAAATATGCCAATGGTAGGTCGCTCAGCCGCCATGCAAGAAGTATATCGGACATTAGCTCGCTTAATGCAAACTGATCTTTCAGTAATGGTGACAGGTGAGAGCGGAACAGGAAAAGAGCTAGTTGCAAAAGCATTGCATGATTTTGGCAAAAGAAAAAATGGGCCATTTGTAGCAATGAATATGGCAGCAATTCCAAAAGATTTAATAGAAGCAGAATTGTTTGGATATGAAAAAGGGGCTTTTACTGGAGCTGTAAATCGTTTTTCTGGCAGGTTTGAACAAGCTGATGGAGGTACATTATTTTTAGATGAAATTGGTGACATGCCAATGGAAGCACAAACACGGCTTTTACGAGTATTGCAAGACGGCGAATTTACAATGGTTGGCGGCCGCAAACTAATAAAAACAGATGTGAGAATAGTCGCAGCAACTCATCGTGACTTAATCCAAATGATCTCGCAAGGCCTGTTTCGTGAGGATTTATATTATAGATTAAATGTAGTGCCATTATGCCTGCCTCCCTTAAGAGAGCGTATTGAGGATATTGCTGATTTGGTCGATCATTTTTTACGGCTTGAGCAAAAAGATATAAAAATAAAAAAGAAAATTACTAGTGATGCAGTAGATTTATTATGTTTGCATGACTGGCCAGGAAATATAAGAGAGCTTGAAAACCTTGTAATGCGTCTTGTTGCTCTGCATGCCGATGAGGTAATTTCAAAAGAGATAGTAAGCTATGAACTTTCATTAAGTAAAAAACAAGAGGTGGTGAATTTTACATCTAGTGTTGATTTGCAAGCAGTATTGGAGACCTACATCTCCAAGAAAATTCTTGAGCAGGCAGATGGCTCAAGTGAAAATTCTTTATATCAAATAGTAATAGATAAAGTTGAAGGTCCATTAATTGCGATGACACTAAATGAATGTAAAGGTAATCAAATAAAGGCCTCTGCTATGCTTGGTCTAAATCGCAACACTTTACGCAAAAAAATCCTCCATCATAATATTGAAATCAAAAAACAAATTAGCACCAATTAACTGCCTAGCCTGATAAGTGATATGTTTTTGTATCATTGCACTTGAACAAAGACGATAAACGGTTAAGTTGTTTCATAATATATCAAATAGTAAAATGAAAAGCGGCATGAAAGACAAGCATCTTTTAGCAAAAGAGGATATTTCTGAGCCAGCTTTAGCTGATCAGTCTAAACTTGTCCGTCAATATAGAGCGCGTGGCACTACATTTGTGCGTATTCTTGGTTTTATAGTGGTTATTGCGGCTGTTATGGTTGCCATGGGTTCGTTCTTAATACTCACAGGTGCAACCAATATTGAGCCAGCACCCCAAGTATGGACAATAATATGGGCAGTGAATGGCGTTTTGGTATTGCTAGTTGTTGCACTAGTTTTAACAGAATTTGTACTATTAGTGCAAGCTCATGCAGCTAAACAGGCTGGCGCACGCCTTCTTTCTCGTATCGTTGCAATGTTTGCTTTTATTGCGGTAGTGCCTGCATTAATCGTAGCATTTGTTGCATCTGTTTCACTAAATCAAGGTCTAGATCAGTGGTTTTCTGAGCGCACTAGGTCAATGGTAGAAAGCTCAAGATTAGTCGCTAGATCCTATATGTTAGAGCATGCGCAAGTGTTGCGTGATGATATTATTTGGATGGCAAATGAACTAGAAAATATACAAGACACCTTTGCAACAGATAGAGATCGTTATCAGCGAATTTTTACATCATTAGCCTCCACTCGCTCGCTACCATTTACCTCACTAATAGCGCAAGATACAGACGTGTTAATGCGAGCGCAAATAAATATCCAAGGAACTCCTCCCAAAATGCCGCCAAGCCTAATGTCAGATGTGGTTGAGGGTGTGCCAACACTAATTTCTCCAGGAGAAACAAATCTGGTTGGAGCTGTCGTAAAATTGAAAAAATATGATGATGTTTATTTATTTGTAGCAAGACCTGTTGATCCAGAGGTGCTTGAATATATGCGACTTTCAGATGAAAATATCACCGAGTATAAACAATATGCCTCCAACCGATTAGTTTTTCAAATCACTTTTACATTGCTTTATGTTGGCCTAGTCTTTGTTCTTTTACTAGCCTCTGTTTGGATTGGAATTGCTTTTGCTAATCGCTTTGTTGCCCCCATTAGAAATTTAATGATAGCCTCAAATCGCGTTTCCAAAGGTGATTTAGATGTAAATGTTCCTATTACTGAAAAGCGAGGAGATTTTCATGATTTAAATACCCGTTTTAACAGAATGACATCCCAGTTACGAAACCAAAGAAATGAATTAGTTCAGGCAAGTGAAATTAATGAAAAAAGACGTCAATTTACAGAAGCCGTTGTTGAAGGTGTATCTGCAGGAATTGTTGGGCTAGACTCTACTGGTTTAATCACTTTGGTAAATCCAACGGCAATATCTATTTTTGCTAGGAGTGAGGTTAATATCTTGGGAGAAGATATAAGAGAAATTTTACCAGAACTTAGCCCAATCTTAGATAGAGCATTAAAGGCTCGCACCTCACAAATGAGCGATCAAATTATACTAACAGGCCTAGATCAGGAGCAGGGGCGCACTTATCAAGTAAGAATTACAAGAGAGGGTTCAATGCAAGAGCCAAAAGGATATGTTCTTACTCTTGATGATTTGACAGATCTTGTTTCCGCTCAAAGAAATTCAGCTTGGGCTGATGTTGCACAGCGCATTGCTCACGAAATAAAAAACCCCCTTACCCCAATTCAGCTATCTGCTGAAAGGTTACGAAGACGATATGAAGGTAAATTGGTTGATGATTTTGAAGTGTTTGACAAATGTATAAATACTATTATTAGGCAAGTTGGCGATATTGGCTCAATGGTTGATGAATTCTCTTCTTTTGCTCGCATGCCTAGTGCTGTTTTAGTTAGAGGAGATCTTAGTAATACAATTCGTCAGGTAGTTTTTTTAGAGTCTGTTCGCCAACAAGAAATAGTCATAAATTCGATTTTACCAAAAGATCCAATCATTGCTGAGTTTGATGATAGGTTAATTTCTCAAGTTTTAACAAATTTAATTAAAAACTCCATTGAATCCTTTGAAACAATTGGTTTAAAAAATATTCAAGACCCAAAAATAACAATTAATGTATCTCAAAAAGACAATATTATTAAGGTTGAAATTTGCGATAATGGCAAAGGCTGGCCAAAAGAAAATAGACATAAATTACTTGAACCATATATGACAACTAGGAAAAAGGGTACAGGGCTAGGCTTGGCAATTGTTGCTAAAATAATTGAGCAGCACAATGGCGAGATAGTTTTAAGTGATGCTAAATCAGACGAGAATGCTAGGGTTGGTGCGTGTTTCACCTTCACAATTCCAACACACTCTCATGGGAATAAGGATTTAGCAAACCCTGATAATAATGAGCAAAAACTTCAAAATTTAGATCTTGGGAAAGGGCCGCAAAATTTTGTTGCGGTATCAAAAAAGTAATGGCGTTTGATATTCTTATAATCGATGACGAAAATGATATTCGTGATCTTATAGCAGGCATTTTAGAAGATGAGGGATACGAAACTCGTCAAGCTCATGATGCTGATTCTGGGCTTGAGCAGTTAAATATTCGTCGTCCAAATTTGGTTTTTTTAGATATTTGGATGCAAGGATCAAGATTAGATGGATTGCAATTACTTGATGAATTTCAAAGCCAACACCCAAATATGCCAGTTGTTATGATTTCGGGTCATGGCAATTTAGAAACTGCCGTATCAGCTATTAAAAGAGGTGCTTATGATTATATTGAAAAGCCTTTTAAGATTGATCGATTATTATTGATAACTCAAAGAGCTATGGAGGCATCAAGGCTTAAAAGCGAAAATGAAGAATTAAAAGAGCGGGCTTCTTCTTTAGGAAGTGAGTTAGTTGGCTCTTCTCCTGCAATATTACAGGTAAAGTCATTGATTGAGAAATCCTCGCCAACAAATTCGAGGGTATTTCTTGCTGGGCCATCTGGGGTTGGTAAGGGATATTGCTCACGCTTAATTCATCAAAATAGTGAACGCAAAGATTCACCTTTTGTTGAATTTAATGCTTCACTATATGATCCACAAGAAATTCCATATGCATTATTTGGCCGACAAACTATAAAAAGTGATGGCTCAATAAAAACAGAGGCAGGTGCATTAGAAAGCGCACATGGTGGCACTCTTTATTTATCTGAAATATCAAAATTGCCTTTAACTACGCAAACCATGTTTTTAAGGGCAATTGTGCAGAATAAATTCAACCGAATTGGCGGAGAAATTACCGTTCCAATAGATGTAAGAATAATTACATCTAGCTCTCAAAATATGACAAAATTATGTGAAGCGGAAGAGTTTCGCTTAGATTTATTTCATCGATTGTCGGTCGTTCCCATCATTCTAACTCCCATAAAAGATAGACAGGAAGATCTGCCCGAACTAGCTGATGCTTTTTTGGAGCAGGCTTGTAAAATGCATAATCTGTCATCATTGACAATAGGAAATGATGCAATTGCGGTCTTGCAAACTCAAGATTGGCCGGGCAATGCTTTACAGCTTAGAAACTCCATTGAGAGGCTAGTTATTTTGCTAAAGGATCATGAACCAGAAGATGGAATTATAACGGCTGCAATGTTACCATCAGATATAGGTGAGGTCTTGCCAACTATTGGAGATGGTGATCCAGATGCATCTGCCCATTTAATGGGTTTGCCATTACGTGAAGCTCGTGAAGTATTTGAAACAAAATATCTTTTGGCTCAAATAGATAGATTTGGCGGTAATATATCTAAAACTGCAGAATTTGTTGGAATGGAGCGTAGTGCTTTACATAGAAAAATCAAATCACTTGGTCTACATTGATTTTTAGTTATTATAAAACCTAGGTTTAGATTTTTGAATATTTAAAAACTTAGGAATGATATTTTGGGGAGTTATTAATGCGTGTAATCATAAGCGGGGCTGGTCAAGTTGGCTATGGCATTGCTGAAAAACTATCAAACGAAGGTATTGAAGTAACAGTAATAGATAGAAATGCTGATCTGGTGCAAAGAGTGCGAGATACACTTGATGCACGTGGAGTGCATGGTCATGGCTCTCACCCAGATGTTTTGGAGCAAGCTGGGGCAAAAGACGCTGATATGTTAATTGCTGTTACGCAGGTCGATGAAGTAAATATGACAGCTTGCCAAGTTGCTCATTCAATTTTTAAAGTTCCAACTCGCATAGCTCGCATTAGGGCACAATCATATTTAAGCCCGCAATGGCAAGATTTATTTGCCCGAAATCACTTGCCGATTGATGTAATAATTTCACCTGAAATTGAGGTTGGCGATCTAATTTTACAAAGGCTTGCATATCCAGGTGCGTCAGAAATAATTACATTTGATGATGAAAAAATCATGGTAATAGTTGTTGATGTTAAGGAAGATTGTGCAGTTGTTGACACTCCTCTTAAGCAGTTAACAAGCCTGTTTGAAAACTTGAATGCAACGGTTATGGGAGTGAGGCGAGATGGAGAAATTCATGCAGTTAGCTCACATGAAAGTTTAATCGTTGGCGATCAGGCAGTGGTTGGAGTTGCAAAAGATCAAATATTTCGGGTGCTTGGGTTGTTCGGGTGTGACGATCAGCCACCAACAAAAATTGTAATTGGCGGTGCTGGTAATGTGGGGCGATATGTTGCAAAAAAATTAGAGGAAAATGAAGAGGGAGTATCTGTCAGATTAATAGAGAATAATCGCCAAATAGCACAAATCGCAGCAGAAACTTTAGAAAAATCAATTGTTGTTTTTGGAGATGCGTTGCAAGAAGAGATCTTGCAAGAAGTTGATGTAAGAGATGCTCAGCTTTACCTTGGTTTAACCAATGATGACGAAACAAATATATTATCCAGCGTTCTTGCAAGTGAGTTGGGTTGCAAGGCAAATTTTGCTCTTGTAAATCAGCCTCAATATCCTCGTTTTGCAAAAAGACTTGGAGTTGATAGTTTTATTAATCCAAGGTCAATCACCGTTTCAAGGGTATTGCGTCATATCCGGCGAGGGAGGATTAGGGGCGTATATTCATTATTTGAAGGGCGTGCAGAATTAATAGAAGCAGAAGCCTTTGATACATCGCCCCTAGTAGGCAAGCCTTTAAGAGAGTTTGAAATGGGTGAGGGGATCAGGATTGGTGCGATTATTCGTGGCGATAAAGAAATTATGCCAACAGGAGATGTACGGATTGAAGCTGGCGATTTAGTGGTGGTGTTTGCTTTGACTTCACAAGTTAAACGTGTTGAACAAATGTTTCGTGTCAGCCCAGATTCATTTTTCTAAAAAACAAAGGGCTAAAGCAAGATGGCGTCAATAATTGCACTAATCTCAGCTGTAGTAGTATTTTTTGCGGCCACTCTTTTTATAGCAGCTGGTGTTGCATTTGCCTATTCTGATATGCAAGCGTTAGAAACCTTTTTATTCTTGTCCTTCTTATTAGGATTTTTAGCTTCTCTTACAATGATTACAACCGCCAATCGATTTCAAAAATTAAATCGGCTGTGGGTATTTTATGCCTCTATTTTAATGTGGATTACACTCGCAATTTTGTCGTCTATACCATTTATTATAATAGAAAAATTAGGCATTATTCATGCTTTTTTTGAGGCAATCTCTGCCATAGTTACACTTGGAGTAAGTTTTACACCAAGGGTAGATATTAGCTCTTCAATGGCGTTTTATCGAGGCATTTTAGCTTGGCAGGGCGGTTTATTGACCCTGTTGCTTTGTGTTTATGTACTAGGACGCTATCAAGTTGGTGGAGTTCCAAACCAACAGTTACGTCACATTTTACACAGCTCAAAAAGTGGAGATCCTCGTCTTAGAAGAACTTTTTTTGAGGTTTTTATTCCATATTTTGCGTTAACAGCTATGTGTGCTGCTGCTTTAGCTATAACCTCTGTAGGTCCTGCTGATGCAATAAATATAGCGATTAACATTATTTCTACTAATGGCTTCATGCCTATTGAAACTGGCGCAAGTGTTTTAAACAATTCATTTGCAGAGATTATTCTTATTATTTTTATGATCTTGGGTTCAACAAGTATTTTATGGCATCGCAGTTTAATAGATAGGAATTGGCAAAACACGAGGGAGCAAAGAGAAGCATCAACCTATATTCTTGCAATATTATTTATTTCTATTGCTGCAATCATAAACAGCCTTATATTTCCAAGTGAATTATTTAGCCCTTTTCAAGGAGTGTTAAATTCCGTTTTTGATGTTGTTTCTATAATGAGCACCACAGGAATAACTCATGATGCAAGAGCAGGAATAGCAATTCCTATCCAATTGACATTAGCATTAGCAGTTGTCGGGGGCTGTTCATATTCAACTTCTGGAGGCATTAAGGTCTTTAGAATTAACGCTATGTTTCGTCATTCAGCAAATGAAATTCGCAAATTAGTTTACCCGCATATTGTTATTGCAAAATCAGTGCATGAAGATAAAAATGAACTTGCGCTAGCAAAGGCAATTTGGAGTGCGCTTTTTATTGCCGTTATAACAATAATGCTTGCCGCACTTATTTTCTCATTTTTAGGAGTTAATTTATCCTCCTCTTTGTCAATGGCTGTTGGTGCATTTTCTTCAACTGCAAACTTAATTACTACTACTTATATTCCGCCTGTAGGGGAGTTGCCCTCTAATGCTATCATGATTACTTTGGCAATTTTAAGTCTTCTTGCAAGGGTTGAATTATTAGTAGTTTTAGCTATGTTTAGTAAGATAAAATGGTAATATGAGATAATAAATTTACTTCGTTGGAAATTAATTATATTTATGCCATAGTTATGACATTGCTTAATAATAATACTAATAATAACAAGCATATATTTGGGGAATAAATATGTCAAAAAACCTACAAGATACCTTTCTTAATTATGTAAGAAAAGAAAAAATGCCAGTTACAATTTTCCTAGTGAACGGGGTAAAACTTTCAGGTATCATATCTTGGTTTGATAGCTTTAGCCTGTTGCTACGCCGAGATTCGCAATCTCAGTTAGTCTACAAGTCTGCTATTTCAACGATTATGCCGAGTGAGCCAATTCAGTTATTTGACGCAGAGCAAGATGGAGGCGATGACGACTAAATCGCAAAGCCCACAAAGAGAGAATGCTCAAGGTGTAGACTTTCATCTAAAAAGAAAGTCGCTAATAGACCAGCAGCATACACGAACCCGTGCCATTCTCATTTGCCCAGATCATTATCATAAACTACAAAAACGAAGTGCCAATGTTCGCCTAGAGGAGTTCACGGGGCTGGCTGAGGCTATTAATCTTGATATAATTTTTAGTGAAATTATCAAGTTGCGAGAGATTAAGCCAGCAACATATATTGGCGGCGGATATGTTGACCAAATTACACAAAGAGTAAAAGAAGATAAAATTGAACTTGTTCTGGTTGATGCAAGTCTTAGCCCTGTGCAACAACGAAATCTTGAAACAAGATTTAGTGCAAAAGTACTTGATAGAACTGCATTAATTTTAGAAATTTTTGGAGATCGAGCAGTAACTCGTGAAGGTGTTTTGCAAGTTGAGTTGGCGCATTTAAACTATCAAAAAGGGCGGCTTGTGCGCTCTTGGACGCATCTTGAGCGTCAACGTGGTGGAGGAGGTTTTACTGGAGGGCCAGGGGAAACTCAGATTGAAAGTGATAGACGACAAATTCAAGAACAGATCGTAAAATTAGAAAAAAAGCTAGAAAAAGTTGCTAAAACACGTCAATTGCACCGTGCGCCTCGTGACGCTGTTCCATACCCAATAGTTGCATTAGTTGGTTATACTAATGCAGGTAAATCAAGCATTTTTAATAAAATAACTAACGCTAATGTAAAAGCGCAAGATTTGCTTTTTGCAACCCTAGATACAACGGTTAGACGCACAACATTACCGCATGGCAGGGATATTATTCTCTCCGACACTGTGGGGTTTATTGCTGATTTGCCAACTGACTTAATTGCATCATTTCGTGCAACCCTAGAAGAAGTAATTCAGGCTGATATTATTTTACATGTTAGGGATATTTCTAGTGATGACAATATTGCCCAAGCCCAAGATGTAATGGCAGTGCTTACTAGCCTTGGGATTGACGCCAACGAAACACCAATCATTGAGGTATGGAACAAGATTGACCTTTTGCAAAAACCCCATGAAGACGCAACCTCTATTACAGATTTATTAAATAGTATAAATACTATTGGACAAGTAGAGGATCATGTCAGCGTATCAGCAGTTAAAGGGCAGGGGGTTGATGATTTATTAGAAAAAATAGAAACATGCCTAGCAAAAAGTGCAAAGATTTTTTCTATAATTGTGCCACACGAAAATAGTAATGATATTGGCTGGATATATTCTCACTCAGAGGTTTTAGAGCGTGAAGAGCCAGATGAGATAGGCACAAAATTTGTGGTTCGGGTACAGCCTCGTCACAATTCGACATTTCAAATTAAATTTTCCGGCCGGCTTTTAGCTAGTTGAGATATTTTTGTCGCTTTGACGAATTTCATTCCAATAGGCATCTAAATGTTGCAATCCTGCTTCTCTAAGTTGAATTTTGTCATGCTTGCAGCGTTTTTCAACATAGGCAAAGCGGCGAGTAAACTTTAGATTTGCATCACGCAAAGCGGCCTCAGGGTCAACATCAAGTTTACGGGCAAGATTTGCTATTGCAAATAAGCTATCACCTATTTCTTCAGTAATTTTTTCTTGCGAATGATTTTCATTTATAGCCTGTTTTACTTCACTCAATTCCTCAGTGCATTTTTCCATTGTTTTTTGCCAATTTTCCCAATCAAAACCAACTTCTGCTGCACGTTTGGATAATTTAATTGCAAATGTTAGGGCGGGAAGGGACTTTGGTACATCATCAAGAATAGAGGGGGGTGACACTTCCTCTCTCAAACCTTTTTCAGACAGCTTTTTTGCTCTTTCAATTTCTTTTATTTTGTCCCAGCTAGCTTTAGCAGACTTTGGATCTTTTGCATCAACATCACCAAAAACATGAGGATGGCGACGGATAAGTTTTTCATTTATTGCTAAAATCACGTCCTCAATATCAAATAGGCCTGCTTCTTTAGCCAGCTGAGCATGAAAAATTGGTTGTAACAATAAGTCCCCCAACTCATCTTTAAGGTCAACATAATCCTTGCGTTCAATCGCATCGGCGACTTCATATGCTTCTTCAATAGCACAATGGCGAATAGAGCTGAAATCCTGATCCAGGTCCCAAGGGCAGCCAGTTTTAGGATCACGCAATGCCGCCATAATTTCAATAAGTGTGGATAGGTTTTTTGAAGGTTTCATAAGCCTGCTCAAGATTGACAAAATAAGCTATATTGATATTCCTATAAGAAGAAAAAGCCAACAAAAATAAAAGATGGGGTATATCATTCTATCTTATCCATCGTGCTTGTTTATAGAATATTACTATATTTTTTGTCAAAATTATATATAGTCTTTAGTCGCATAATATATATTATGGAACTTTTACTAATGCTAACTATTTGAATGTGCTAAACAAATACACTATCAATAAATACTAGCAAAGCGATTAAGCCTGTGACGGCCATAACAAAAATTATTGGCGATAATAGTCCAAACAAGAAGCTCTTGCCCTCAATCCAGCTGTCTTCCTGCTTAATTCGTGGGTTAGAAACATTATTTTCGCTCAGTCTAACATCATCATCAGCAATTGGGTTTTGCTTATGGTCCTTGAGCTTCATGTAGATTACCCAAAATACAGCGGCTGATAAAAAAAGCCAAAAGCTAAAAGCACCTAGTAAAGAGAGTAAAGTTTTTGCCTCTTGTGCAAAATATATTACAAACAAAAGCCCACCCAGAGATAAAAAAACAAAAATACTCAATTGCATGCCAAGCATGGCTAAAGGTGTAAGTTTGATTTCCGCTTTGCAGTTTTGGCATTGATAAGGCCTTGAAGCCTTAAAAATACCCATGCTGGAAATCATTGCTTGCTCACCACATTGGCCACATTTTCTTATTGCTGGCATAGTTTTTTAAAGCCTCATTTTTATTTGAAAACCATCATAAGCTGGCCTGATATGACTGGGCAGCTCATTGCATAAAGTGTCATAATCTAGATCAATATGCATATTCGTAAGCAATGCTTGATCTGCGCCAATTTCTTTTACCAGTGCTAATGATTGCTCAACATTAAGATGGCATGAATGGGTTTTATAGCGCAAAGCATCAATTATCCACATTTTTAGACCTTTTAATAACTTGTGCGAACTAGAGGGCAATGCAGATAAATCACAAGAATAAGCAAGATCACCAACTCTAAAGCCTAATGAGTTAATATTGCCATGAATTTGCAAAAACGCTTCAATTTCAATTGATCCCCCTGCGCCATTTATTGTGGTTATTTCACCATCAAAGATAAGGTTGGCGTTTAAAATTGGCATGTAATCGCTACCTGCAGGCGTATTAAAGCAATAAGAAAAGGCACTCATTACATGTTTAGCACATGCTTGCGCCATATAGACTTCAAGGCGTTTTTTACAAGACAATGCCAGCACCCTTAAATCATCAATTCCATGCACATGATCCGCATGTTCATGCGTATAAAAAACCGCATCTAAATTGGCAACATTGGCATCTAATAATTGTTCACGAACATCGCAACCTGTATCAATTAGAATGTTAGTTGTTTCATCACTGGCTGCATGCCCAGCTTGGATAAGAATTGAACAACGTCTGCGACGGTTTTTTGGATTATTGGCATCACACGAACCCCAGATATTACCAATGCGAGGAACGCCTCCAGACGATCCACAACCCAGAATAGTAACAGTAAAAAACTCAGCTTTTAATGTCATTTTGTAACTTCACTTTATTAAAAAGTTTGGTAAAATTATCGGTAGTAATTTTTGAAATTTCCTCTAACGAAATTTCTCTAAGTTCAGCTAATTTTGCAGCAGTATGCCTAACATAAGCAGGCTCGTTGCTTTTTCCTCGATATGGAACAGGTGCTAAATATGGGGCATCTGTTTCTACTAAAATACGCTCAGCAGGCGCAAAACTAGCAATTTGTTGAATTTCTTGGGCATTCTTAAAAGTAAGAATTCCTGAAAAAGAAAGATAACCCCCAAGCTCCAACCCAGCCTTGGCCAATTTCTCACCAGAGGAAAAGCAATGTAAAATAAATGGGAAAGACCCCTTCCCCATTTCATTTTCTAAAATTTCTATCATATCATCATCGGCTGATCGAGAGTGAATAATTAAAGGCAATCCTGTCTCTCTAGAGGCTTCAATATGACGTAAAAATCCTGTTTTTTGTGCCTCTTTTGGTGAGTTATCATAATGATAATCAAGCCCAACTTCGCCAATGGCAACACATTTTGGATGGTGCGATAATTCTACTAAATCACTAGAAAAAATATCAAGTTCTTCATGAGCATTATGTGGGTGCGTGCCAACGGAACACCAAATATTATCATGTGTCTGAGCTAAAGCAGTAATTTTCTCAAATTGCCTCACTCGTGTAGAGACTGTTACACAAGCTCCAACGCCAGCCTTTTCCATACGATATAAGACTCCATCAATATCGCATGAAAGAGCATCAAAATCGAGATGGCAATGACTATCAATTAGCATTAAATTATTCCTTATCACTATCTACATAACGAGGGAAAATTCCTTGTGGTGTTGGCAGCGGTGTGCCTATCTTGAGTGCATAAGAATTATTGAGATACTTAAAACTTCGCTCTCCTTCCCCAACAGCTAATAAATCAAGCAATTTTGCACTAGAATCTGGCATAACTGGTTGAATTAAAATTGCAACATGGCGCAACACTTCTGCTGTTACATAAAGCACAGTATTCATTCTATCTTGATCTGTTTTTCGTAAAGCCCAAGGCTCTTGACCTGCAAAATAACGATTTGCATCCGCAACTACTTTCCAAATTTCCCCAAGCATTTTATGTATTGCTTGTTTTTCCATATGCTTTAGTGAAATATCAAGTAAAGCATTAGCTTTTTCTAATATCTCTTTATCATCGTTATTAAATTCGCCAAAAGATGGAACTTGAGCTTCGCAATGTTTTGCAACCATAGAGAGTGATCGTTGAGCAAGATTGCCCAAATCATTAGCTAAATTGGCATTGATACGATTGATAATTGCTTCATGGCTATACGAGCCATCTTGTCCTAAGGAAACTTCAGACATGAAAAAATAACGTGTAGCATCAACTCCATATTTTTCAACCAAGGAGCTAGGTGAAATAACATTGCCCACGGACTTGGACATTTTTTCGCCCCTATTATTTAAAAAC
>JAMONZ010000012.1 GCA_027066315.1 Hyphomicrobiales bacterium | reverse complement strand
AAGTTTTTCGCCGAGCTTTAGGGTGTAAAGTTGCGCCTAAAATATGATCGCTTCTACCAATAACATCGTTTGATGAGCCAATGATTAGTGGGTCTGGCCCAGAAACGACATTTGCGTCTTTATTTGGATATGGAAGGGAAGATAAAAAATGCTGCATACAGCCAATGCGGGCGCGTTTTTTATCATCAGACTTAACAATTGTCCAAGGCGCATCGGCGGTATCAGTGTAAAAAAACATAGATTCTTTAGCCTCGGTATAATCGTCCCATTTGTCTAAAGATTGGCGATCAATTGGTGATAATTTCCAGCGTTTTAATGGTGCTTCTTCGCGAGATTTAAAACGTCTAAGTTGTTCTTCTTGGGTTACTGAAAACCAATATTTAAATAAACGAATACCTGATCGAACTAACATACGCTCTAATTCTGGTGCTTCACGCATAAATTCAAGATATTCATTAGCATCGCAAAATCCCATAACCCGTTCAACCCCAGCTCGATTATACCAAGATCGATCAAATAAAACAATTTCGCCAGCGGCTGGTAGGTGGGTAAGATAACGTTGAAAATACCATTGCTCACGCTCACGGTCGGTTGGTTTTTCAAGCGCAACAACAGATGCACCACGTGGGTTGAGATGTTCCATAAATCGTTTGATTGTGCCGCCCTTGCCTGCGCCATCTCGACCTTCAAACAAAATAACAACTTTTTGGCCAGTTTCTTTTACCCATTCTTGAACCTTTAACAATTCAACTTGTAACTCAGCTTTTTGCTTTTCATAGGCTTTGCGTTTGATTTTTTCTTTATAGGGATATTCACCAGTTTCAAAAGCCCTGCGAATAGCTTCGGGGTCGTGGCTATGTCTTAACTGAACAGCATCCTCTTCAATTTGAATGCTAGGATTGATGCGAGGAGCAGGCTTTGCTGCTATATTTTTTGCAAGATCCAATTTCTTTTTTATATTTTCATTTGTGTTAGTTTTTAAAGTCGTGTTCTGTTTGTCTGAGCCATCTTTTTGCATCAATAAAACCCCTTATATGTTTTGATTTGTTAACACTGACATATCTTATAAAAATATGCCATGATTGAAATCAAGTTTTTGGGTTTTGGAGTTAAAAATGAAAAAAAATCAAAATGAAATTTTATGGCAACCAAAAAAAGATGATGGAGGGGCAATAAATCAGTTTGCAAAATTATTGGGGTTTAATAGTGAGACAAACGATTTGCTTGAATTTTCTATTAATCAGCCAGAAAAATTTTATTCTAAACTTTGGGATTTTTTAGAAATTGAGGGAGTAAAGGGAGATGTTGCATTTGTTAAAGGCGAACATCTGATAGATATAAAATTTTTCCCAAATGCTAAATTAAACTATGCTCAAAACCTTCTAAAAGGCGCAGATGATGATATTGCGCTTATTTACTTTGATGAAAAGGGAAATAGGAAAGAGCTAAATTTTGCACAATTAAAAAATCTTGTAGCACAGACTTCTGCGGCTTTTATTACTAATGGCATAAAGCAGGGTGATAGAATTGCTGGGATTATGCCCAATTCTAGTGAGGCAATTATTGCTCATTTAGCAGCGGCTAGTATTGGGGCGATTTGGGCAAGCTGCTCGCCTGATTTTGGGGTTGAAGGTATTGTAGATCGGTTTAGCCAGATTGAGCCAAAATTAATATTTTGTGCAAATGGATATAATTATGGCGGCAAACGTTTTTCTCTTACCAAAAAAATTGTAGAAGTTGTAGGGCTTATTCCCTCAATTAAAAAAATAGTGATGTTTGATTATGGTGGTGGTGAGGAGAAAATACCTGATATTGATGGAGCAATTAGCTTTGAGGATTTTATAGCCCCCCATAAAGGTGCTAAATTTGAACCAGTATTATTGCCATTTGATCAGCCGTTGGTAATTTTATTTTCCTCTGGCACAACAGGTAAACCAAAATGCTTAATTCATAGAGCAGGTGGTTTATTATTAAATCATAAAAAAGAACATCAATTACATTGTGATATTAAAAAGGGTGATAAGCTGTTTTACTTCACAACTTGTGGCTGGATGATGTGGAATTGGCAACTAAGTGCGCTGGCAAGTGGGGCAAGTTTAATATTGTTTGATGGCAATCCATTTTATCCCTCACCAAATAGACTTTATGAGATAATTGAAAAAGAGCGAGCAAGTCATTTTGGAACTTCTGCCCGCTATATTGATGCTTGTTTAAAGGAAGGTTTAACGCCAAAAAGTGATTTTGATCTATCAGCTTTAAGAGCGGTTTTTTCTACAGGCTCGCCATTATTATCTAAAGGGTTTGAGTGGGTATATGAAAATATTGGTGATATTCATTTAGCCTCAATTTCTGGCGGCACAGATATTTGCGCCTGTTTTGTTGGTGGTTGGCCAAATGAGCCTGTTTATAAGGGGCAAATACAAGGTGCAATGTTGGGCTTAGATGTTGATGTGGTTGATGATGAGGGAAATTCAATTGTTGGAGAAGCTGGTGAGTTAATCTGTAAAAACGCTCACCCCTCTATGCCTTTGGGTTTTTATAATGATGAAGATAATAAACTCTATAAAGCGGCTTATTTTTCTCGATTTGAAAATATTTCTCTATCAAAAAGATTACTTTCAAATATATGGGCGCAAGGAGATTGGGCAGTTAAACATCAAAATGGTGGTTTTGAAATTCTTGGCCGCTCAGACGCAACTCTAAATCCGGGGGGAGTGCGAATTGGCACGGCAGAGATTTATCGGCAATTAGCAAATGTTGAGCAAGTGATTGAAAGTGTTGCAATTGGCAAAGCAATTGAGGGAGATGTTGAGCTGTGGTTATTTGTGAAATTGGCTAAAGGGGAGCAGCTTGATGAGGAGCTTAAAAAGCGTATCAAACTAGTGATACGACAAGGCGCATCGCCACGGCATGTACCAAAACAAATTATTGCAGTTGCGGATATTCCCGTTACTCGTTCGGGTAAAATATCGGAAATTGCAGTGCGTGACATCGTTCATGGCAGGGAAGTTAAGAATATAGGTGCGCTGGCTAACCCTAAAAGTTTGAAATATTTTAAGCTAACTGATTAGGGAGATGACAGGCTTATTAAAAAACCCGACCTTTTGAGGGATCGGGTTTTAAGAATTTTTTTGTTTAACAATCTTGTTACACAATTTTGTTACACAATAAAGCCTATTCGCTTTTTGCTTCTTTGTTTGTTTCACTTTTTGCAGCCTCGGCAGCTTGTGCAGCATCTTCACGCTCTTTTTCACGCTTTGCACGAGCATCAGCTGCAACTTTGCGCTCACCTTCTTGAATGCGTTTGGTGCGAGCATTTGTTGCTTCAAAAATACGGGCAGATTTACCACGGCGATCACGTAGATAATAAAGTTTAGCACGCCTTACTTTACCACGACGAAGAACTTCAATTTTGTCGATATTTGGTGAATAGATTGGGAACACACGCTCCACACCTTCACCATAAGAAATTTTACGAACTACAAAACTTTCCATAAGGCCAGCACCCTGACGGGCAATTACTACACCTTCATAAGCCTGTAGGCGTTCACGAGTTCCCTCACGAACTTTTACCCATACTTTAACAGTGTCACCCACTGAAAAATCTGGGATTTCTCTTTTTGCACTAAGTGCTTCACTTTGCTCTTTGTTGAGCTGTTCAATAATATTCATTTTCTTTGTTTCCGTATTGTTTTTTTCATTGGAGTGTTTACCAGAAAAGCAAAATAGCTGCTCTTCCTTTTCACCCGGTCTTGGTTGGACGGAAGTCGTCGGCGTTCCTATAACTTAAGAATGATAAAGAGTCCAATTATTTTAGGTAAAAATTGATTTATCGCAATGTCCTATGATAGTAATGATTATAGGTGCAAGAGTAATGACAAAAGTAGAGCAAGATTTGATTAAAAGAATAACAAATGAGCTAGCAGCGGCCTTTGGTGTGTTGGCTTTGGTGTTTTTGTCTTTTACCTATTCTCCAGTTGGTGCTAATGGGTTTGAAAATTCATCATATTTAGTAAATGGGGACATATCAGTCTATTGTGGGCAAGAACCAATAGGCGATGGCCATTATGGCCTTCAATGTGATTCTTGTCGTCTTACATTTGCAACAAATCTGCCAACTGGGACAGATGTTTTATTAAAGAATTCTGCTTTTCTTGCTTTTGTAGAGCTGGATAAATCATCAAAGTTTAAATTATCTCAATCAGTAAATAGATTTAGTTATGCCCGTGCGCCACCATTCACTATTTGAAATTGTCTAATTTTGGGCTTTAGCCCTTTTAAAAAATCAAATAAATGAATGGAGATCATAATGATCAAGAATATTAAACATATTGCTGGCATTTTTGCCGCTATCAGTCTTATTGCTAGCCCTGTTTTTGCAGATAGCAGCACTGCCCCAAAAAAGATGGACATGAAAGTGGAAATGACACATGGAGCAACAGTTACACTTGGTGACCTCGAGCTTTCAGGCTCATTTACTCGTGCAATGCCACCAGCTGCAAAAGCAGGCGGTGGTTTTGTAACTATCACTAATAATGGAACAGAGTCAGACCGGTTGGTTTCAGCTGCATCAGGTGCAGCAAATATGGTGCAACTTCATGAAATGAGAATGGAAAATGAAGTCATGGTGATGCGTGAGATGAAAGATGGAATAGAAATTCCAGCAGGCGAAACTGTTAATCTTAAACCAGGCGGTTTGCATATCATGTTCATGAAAGTGAAAAAGCCGTTTGTTGAGGGTGAAATGGTAAAAGTTACCCTTACATTCGAAAAAGCCGGCTCTGTTGACATTATGTTGCCAGTTGGGCCAATGATGATGAAAATGAAACACTAGCTATTAATTAGCCCTGTTACCCTTAGATTGACATTCTTTATGTTATATATGGGTGGTGGTTGCATTATAGCTTTAGTAAAATTACTAAAGGGCATTAGTTTTAATGCCCTTTTTTTGGTTTAAGGGTACAAAACTTTGACATATTAGCAATGAGGTGGCAGTCTTAAAAAAAGACATAGGGTGGGAATAAAAGTGCAAGATGATGTTTTGAGCCAAGTGAAAATATTAACTTATGAGCGAAAATTTATGGTAGTGATTGATGATACTGATGAGTGTGATCGTGCCGTTACTTTTGCTGCTCATAGGGTGAAGCGTACTGGTGGTGCTGTTGTGCTGTTGGCGGTAATTGAGCCAGATGAATTTCAACATTGGATAGGGGTTGGAAATGTCATGCGGGCTGAGGCATTGGCTGAGGCAGAAATTCTACTTGAAAAGCGAAAAGATCGCATTAAAACCATTGGTGATATAGAGGTTGAAACTTTAATCGCTGAGGGGCGAAAGGCTGATGAGGTAGAAAAATTGATTGAGAAAGATAAGAATATTGCGATTCTTGTTCTGGCTTCTGGAACTTCTTCAGAAGGGCCAGGCCCACTTGTTTCGGCTTTTGCAACTCGTGGTGCAAATGCATTGCCAATTCCTGTTACAATTATTCCAGGTGGCTTAAGTGATGAAAAAATTGCGGCATTATGCTAAATTACAATAATTATTTTGATATTTATGAATTATATAGGTAATAATAAGATATGTTTATTCAAACCCAAGCTACACCTAACCCAGCAACGCTTAAATTCTTACCCGGAATGGAAGTTATTAGCGGTGCGCCGTTAGATTTTCGCAATGAGAGCGAAGCAGGGAAATCACCATTAGTAAGTGCTTTGTTTGCAATTGATGGAATTACAGGGGTATTTTTAGGTTCAGATTTTATTTCTGTTACCAAGGGTGATAGTGATTGGGGGCATGTAAAACCTGCCGTCTTAGGCACTATTATGGATCATTTTTTATCTGGAAACCCAGTTTTAGAAGATGAGGCTCAATTTGATGATGATAATGAAGATGAATTTTTTGACCCAAAAGATAGTGAAACTGTTGAAGTGATTAAAGAATTGCTTAATACTCGGGTGCGCCCAGCAGTTGCGATGGACGGTGGGGATATTATTTTTAAAGGTTTTAAAGATGGAATTGTGTTTTTAAAAATGCAAGGAGCATGTTCGGGCTGCCCATCATCAACTGCGACTTTAAAAAATGGCATTGAAAACTTACTTCGCCATTTTGTGCCAGGGGTTGAAGAGGTTCAGCAGATTTAGTTTTTATGACCCTATCCTTACTTGCAATTGATACAAGCGGGGCAAGGTTGCAACTTGCTTTGGCATATGATGGAAAAACAGATTTTTTGGTTAAAGAGGTTTCTTTAAGCAGGTTTTCTAAGGGTTTTGCCGAGATTATTTTTGCAGAAATAGCAGACTTACTAAAGCGTAATGATTTTTCTTATCAGCAGTTAGAGCGAATTTGTGTAGCAACAGGTCCTGGCTCGTTCACTGGCTTAAGAGTTGGAATAGCAACAGCCCAAGGATTGGGGCTAGGGCTAGATATTGAAGTTTTGGGTTTGCCAAATTTATTGGCTTTATCACTAAGTGAGAGTTCGCTTTGCGATGAATTAAAAAGTAAAAGCGATCAATCATTTACAATTATGATCGATGCTAGACGTGATGAGGTTTTTGTACAAAATTTTATTAAAGCTGGCGTGCCAAAGGATGAGCCTGTTTTGTTAGGAAAAAAACAAGCTGAAGAAATCTATGATAATTCGAATAAGAAAATAATTACAAATTCTATTATTGATATGAAAAAAATGATTGATTTTGCTTACAAAATGAAGAGGGAAAATTTTCCAGCAAGCCCGTGTTATATTCGTCAAGCTGATGCAAAAATTTCAACAAAGGGAATTGTTTTTTAATGAAATTATGGCTTGCACCAAATGGGCTTCATGTTGAAATGGGTGAATTAAGTGATGCTAAACTACTTGCAAAAATACATGAAAGTGCGTTTTATCAGGGCTGGCCAGAAACTGACTTTGTAGCCTTCTTAAGTGAGCAACAACGAACTCCAATATATATTTGCTGCGATAAAAAACGAAATATCAAAGGTTTTGCAAGCATTCGCCATGCTGGTGATGAGGCAGAATTATTATCAATAGTTGTTGTTAAAAAAAACCGCACTAAGGGAGTAGGAACAGCAATTCTTCGTGCGATAATTGATGATTTATTGCTAAGCCCAGTTGAAAAATTCTTCTTGGAGGTTGATGAAAATAATCCAGCAGCGATAAAATTATATAAGAATTTTGGGTTTTTAGAGGTAGGAAAGCGCAAAGGATATTATAAAAGTGATGGTGATGAAAAATCAACGGCACTTGTCATGGCACTTAAGCTGGACTAATTGAATAGTTTTAAAGCCAATAATTTGGAATTTTTATGAATAATAGTGAAACATTGGAGAAACAATGCGCAAATAAAGGTATGCGTATGACTGAGCAGCGAAAAATTATTGCTCGAGTTATTGAAAGCACAATTGACCACCCAGATGTTGAAGAATTATATGAAAGAGCGATAAAAATAGATAAGAATATTTCTCTTTCGACTTTATATAGAACTTTAAACTTATTTGAAGAGGCAGGTCTGGTTGCAAAGCATGACTTTAAAGATGGTCGAGCAAGATTTGAATTGATACCAGAGCAGCATCATGATCATTTAATTGACGTTAGAAGCGGCAAGGTCATTGAATTTCGAAATGAAGAAATAGAAGCTATTCAAGAAGTGATTGCTAGGCGGTTGGGTTATAAATTGGTGGACCATAGGCTTGAGCTTTATGGTGTGCCGTTAAAGGAAAAAACAAAAAGTGATCTTTAGAATCCTCTTCTTAGTATTTGTGATGATACCCTATCTTTTGGTTTTAGTCCCAATTCAATTCATTCTTACTCGTTTAAATCTGCCATTTTGGAATATAATGCCACGTGGACTATATAAATTACTGGTAATATTTTTTGGTCTAAAAGTAGATGTAATAGGCAAAGCGCAAACTAAATACCCAGTGCTATTGGTTGCAAACCATATTTCATGGCTTGATATTGTTGCTATTGGATCAGTTGCAAAAATAAGTTTTGTTGCAAAAAGTGAAATTGCCAAATGGCCATTAGTTGGTTTTTTTGCTTCGCTACAAAAAACAATTTTTGTGGCTCGCACCAAAAAAGCAGACACTAAGCGCACTTCAAATGAAATGGCGGATCACCTTAGTAATGGTGATGGTTTGGTATTATTTGCTGAAGGGGGATCAAATAATGGTACGCATTTATTGCCATTTCGCTCGGCTTTGGTTGGAGCTGTTTTTAGTGCTATGAAGCAATCAGGGGCGAAGAAAATAATGATTCAGCCGCTAACAATTGCTTATATTAAAATTCAAGGATTGCCCATTTCACGCCTAGAGAGGGCAAAAATTTCTTGGGATAAAACAGTATCATTAAAGCAAAATATCAAGCAGATATTAAATTCAGATATTAAACAAGTGATTGTCTCTTTTGGAGATGCAATAGCATTAGATGCTGATGGAGATCGAAAAAAAATAACCAAAGAGTGTGAAATTCAGGTTAGAAAAACACTAGTTGCATTAAACCGTTCTGAGGTAGTTAAATGAAAAAAATATTCATAAAAACATTTGGCTGTCAGATGAATGTTTATGACAGTAATCGCATGCTTGATGCCCTCGCACCGCATGGATATGAAAATAGCGATGATATTGAAAGTGCAGATTTGATTTTGCTCAATACTTGTCATATCCGAGAAAAAGCATCGGAGAAGGTGTTTTCAGAAATTGGCCGTACAAAAGAGGTGCAGCAAAGGCGCAAAGAATTAGGAAAAGAAACCATTATTGGGGTGGCTGGCTGTGTTGCTCAAGCGCAGGGTGAGGAAATAATGAAACGTGCGCCAGCAGTTGATTTGGTATTTGGCCCGCAAAGCTATCATCGCCTACCTGATATGGTTGAGCGGGCAAAAACAAAGCGGGTGATTGATACTGATTTCCCAGAAGAAGATAAGTTTAACTTTTTGCCAAAACCACAACAAGCTGTAACAAAGAAACGTGGCTTAACAGCTTTTTTAACTGTGCAGGAGGGTTGCGATAAATTCTGCTCATTTTGCGTTGTTCCCTATACTCGAGGTGTTGAGCAATCAAGACCAGTTGAGCAAATTTTGGCTGAGGCAAAAGATTTGGTTCTGGGGGGTGTAAAAGAAATTACTTTACTAGGCCAAAATGTAAATGCCTATCATGGCGGAGACGCTTTAGATCAGTCTGCTTCATTATCTAAACTATTGCATAAGTTAGCAAATATTGATGGTTTGGAGCGGATCAGATATACTACCTCACATCCTAATGATATGGGTGATGATTTAATTGCGGCACATCGTGATTTACCTCAGTTAATGCCTTATTTGCATTTACCGGTTCAATCTGGCTCAAATAAAATTCTTAAATCTATGAATCGCTCACATACAGGCGAAGAATATATTGAGTTAATTGAACGTATAAGGGAAGCAAGGCCAGATATTGCGATTTCGGGTGATTTTATTGTTGGTTTTCCTGATGAAAGTGACAAAGATTTTGAAGACACGTTAGATCTTATTAAAAAGGTGAAATATTCATCTGCTTATTCATTTAAATATTCGCCACGCCCTGGAACTCCAGGGGCATTAATGAAAAACCAAGTGCCAGAGAAGGTTCGGGTTGAGCGTTTGGCAAGGTTACAGATTTTGTTAAATCAACAACAAGGTGAGTTTAATCACAATGCCGTTGGCAAAATAATGCCTGTCTTGATTGATAAAAAAGGTCGAATAGAGGGGCAGATTGGTGGACGTTCTCCTTATTTACAAGCTGTGCATTTTAATGCCCCTGAAAATTTAATTGGCTTAATAAGAAATGTAAAAATTATTTCTGGTGATAGACATTCTTTAAAGGGTGAGTTGATTTTGAATGATGGAGAAGAAAAAACTTGAGCCAGCAAAGTTTAATAGCAAAAAATCAAAATAAAAAAGACAGTTTGGAGCTGGTTTTTAAAAATAATAAATTATTGGCATTGCTTTGCGGCGAGTTTGATAAAAACCTTTCTTTAATAGAGTTAGCTTTTTCGATAGAGATTATTAGTAAAGGAAATCGCATAATTTTGCGTGGGGGTGTTGATAGGATTGCTAAAGCACGCTTGGTGTTACAAACATTATATGCTCACATAGAAGAGGGGCAGAATATTGAGTTTGGCGATATTGATGGATTGATTAAAATGGCTGATGAGCAGAAAAATCCTAATCTAAAAGATAAAAATGATAATCGAATTATCATGGCAAAAATTGTTACAAAAAAAGCTGTAATAAAGGCTCGTAGCGCAACACAAAATATATATATGAATAGTTTTGAAAATCAGGAGCTGGTTTTTGGAATTGGGCCGGCGGGAACTGGCAAAACTTATTTAGCAGTTGCCCATGGAGTAAAATTGCTAATCGGGGGTAAGATTGATCGAATAATATTATCTCGACCTGCGGTAGAGGCTGGCGAGAGGCTTGGGTTCTTACCTGGTGATCTGAAAGAAAAAGTTGATCCATATTTGCGCCCGCTTTATGATGCGCTTTATGATATGCTTGAGCCTGAAATGGTCGAGAGATATATTGCAAATGGTGCGATTGAAATTGCACCATTGGCTTTTATGCGTGGAAGAACTCTCTCAAATGCCCTAGTAATTTTAGATGAGGCGCAAAATTCTACTCAAATGCAAATGAAGATGTTTTTAACCCGCTTGGGTCAAAATTCAAGCATGATTATTACGGGTGATCCATCGCAAATTGATTTGCCACGGGGTGAGAAATCAGGCCTATTGCAAGCATTAGATATTTTAAAAAATATACAAGGCGTGTCTATTTGCCGCTTTAGTGAAAAAGATATTATTCGCCATGAATTAGTTGGGCGAATTGTTAAGGCTTATAATAATCAAAGTGAGAAGCATTAATTTTTATGCAAGATAATCTTGAAATTTATATTTCCTATGAAGATGATGCTTGGCCGCAAAATCTTGATGTCATTGCTAAAAAAGTTATATTTTTGACAATAAAAACATGTAAAATCGTGATTGATGCACCCTCAGAAATATCCATTTTATTGACTAATGATAAAGCTCAGAAAACTTTAAATAAGCAATTTTTAAATATTGATAAATCTACTAATGTTCTTTCATTTCCAGCTCTTGTTCCTAGTGAGCAGATAAAGGGAATGATGGGCGATATTTCATTAGCTTATGAAACACTGAAAAGTGAGGCAAATGAGATGGAAATAAGTTTTGAAGATCATTTTGCTCACTTAATAGTGCATGGTGTTTTACATCTTCTTGCCTATGATCATATTGATGAAAAACAGGCGGATATAATGGAGAGTTTAGAGGTGCAAATCCTTGCACAATTAGGTATAAAAAATCCGTATAAATAGGAAAAAGAAAAATAAAATGCAAATTCCAAATAAAAAAGAAAATCAGGGTAAAAAATCAATTTTTCAAAAATTGAGCTCATTATTTTCTTTTCAAAATAAGACTCTTCGAGAAGATTTGGTTATTGCTGTGCAAGATAAGAGCAATAAAGAGAGTAATTTTTCTGATAATGAGCGTTTGATTATTCAAAATGTGCTTAAATTGGCCGATAAACGAGTTGAAGATGTTATGGTGCCTCGGGCTGATATTGAAGCGGTAGAGGAAAGTGAGACAATTTCTTCACTTATTAGTTTATTTAGAAGTGCGGCTCACTCTAGGCTTCCAGTTTATGATGATAATTTAGATGATATGCTTGGTTTTATACATATTAAGGACGCACTCTTGCACCTTACTAAGGTTAGCAATAATGGCTTGGAGGGTGAAAAAACAATAAAATTTTTATCTCCAGTTTTAAAACAAAAAATTGGCAATAAAGGCATGATAAGAAAATTACTTTTTGTACCACCTTCAATGCCTGTAAGTGATTTGTTGCAAAAAATGCAAGCAACTCGTGTTCATATGGCGATGGTGGTTGATGAATATGGGGGAACGGATGGCTTGGTAACAATTGAAGATTTGTTAGAAGCGGTTGTTGGGGATATTGAAGATGAGCATGATGATGATGATGGTGAGCAAATTAAAAAAATAGATGAAAATATCTATAATGCTGATGCACGTATTGAGTTATCTGAATTACAAGAAATCTTAGGGCCTGATTTTAATCCCTCTGAATATGTTGAAGATGCGGATACGCTTGGTGGTTTAATTTTTGATCTTGTTGATAGAGTTCCTGTTGTTGGTGAGGTGATTACTAAGTTTAAGGGTTTTGAGTTTGAGATAATACAGGCTGATCCACGTCGGATTAAAAAAGTTTGTATAAGGGTTCGCAAAAAACCACTGCTTAGGGCGCAGCAAAAAGAAGTAAAGAACAAATCACAACCATGAATAGATTAGCACAAATTGCTATTTTATCCTTCGGGTGGCGACGGGTATTATTATTGATTGTTTTTGGGGCTATTGCGTCTTTGTCGATGCCTTCATTATTTGTTTTGCCAGCTTTGTTTGTATCATTACCAATTTGGGTGTGGTGTTTAGATGGAGCTGAGCAGCGCAAAGGTTTAAAGCGGTTGTTTGGTCCAGCGTTTGTCATAGGGTTTTCATTCGGCTTGGGCTATTTTTTAGGTGCTTTGCATTGGCTGGGTGCTGCGTTTTTTGTTGATGGTGGTTGGTTATTGGTTGTGATGCCATTTGCTATTTTTGCCTTAGCGGCAGTTTTGGCAATATTTTGGGGTTTTGCGAGTGTTTTGGCGCATTATTTTTGGAGTGATAGTTTTTTAAGAATTTTTGCCTTTGCTCTATCCCTATCTCTATTTGAGTTTATTCGGGGGTATATTTTTAGTGGTTTCCCGTTTGATTTGCTTGGCTATTCGCTAACAGCAAATGATAATATGGCGCAAATAACCTCAGTGGTTGGTATTTATGGTTTAACTGGAATTGCAGTTTTTATTGGGGCGATGCTGGCTTTGGTTTGGCCAAAAGATGGCCGTTCATTAATTGGTCGTCTTATGCCAGTTTTTATAATTATTAGTGTTATTTTGGGGCAGATAGCTTATGGTCAGTATCGCCTTAAAACCACAAAGATTATTGAGAGGTCTGATATAAAGTTGCGACTTGTTCAGCCAAATATTAAGCAATCTCAAAAATGGCAGGCTGGCTCAAGTGATTTTATCATGACCCGCTTGCTAGATCTTTCTGTGAGTAAAAGCTCACCGCTTGATGCGGGTATAAATGGTATTACCTATTTAATTTGGCCAGAGGCTGCAATTCCATTTTATCTCTCGGAGCGGCCAGAATATGTATCAAAAATTTCAAAAATACTGCCTATGGGTAAGTTTTTAGTTACTGGTGCGCCACGTAAAGAGAGCTTTTCACAAAATCTTTCTCAATCTTATAATTCAATTTTGATGTTTAATTCAGATGGTGAGATAATTGCAAGCTATGATAAAACTCATTTAGTACCGTTTGGCGAATATCTTCCATTTGAAAATATTTTTAATAGGTTTGGAATAAAACAATTTGTTACTGGGGTTGATGGCTGGAATGCGGGTACATCACGTCGTTTAATGGGGGTGAATGGCGCATTAAATTTCTTACCGCTTATTTGTTATGAGGTAATCTTCTCGGGTAGGTTGGGCGATGAGATAAAAGGAGCGGATTTTATTCTTAACCTTACAAATGATGGCTGGTTTGATAATTCTATTGGCCTTGAACAAAGTTTTCATCATGCAAGAATTCGTGCAATTGAAGAGGGTCGCTCTTTAGTTAGAGTTGCAAATACCGGAATTACGGCGTTAGTTGATCCTGTCGGAGTGGTGAGGGCAAAGTTAGATGCTCAAACTATTGGGGTGCTAGATGTTGCTCCACCTCGACCCCTTAAAAAAACAATATTCTCGCAATATCGTAATTATCCATTTTTTCTTGTTTTATTTTTGGGTTTTTTGATGCTTATTTTGCAAAAAATACGCTTAAAAAAGAAAAAATATTTTTAATATAAAGATTTCTTTATATCCTTTGCGTTAAGTGATAAGTCATGCAATGAAAATGCTTAAATTAAAGTTGCGGTATTTGAATTATTAGCTTTTGAAATAGATAAGTAATACTTATCTGAACTAAATCATCTTGTTGGGGATATAAATATGCGAAGAGAACATTTTTTTACATCTGAATCAGTTTCTGAGGGTCATCCAGATAAGGTATGCGATCGTATTTCTGATGAAATTGTTGATATGGTTTACAAAGAGGCCAAAAAAACTGGCACAGATGCGAATAATATTAGGGTTGCGTGTGAAACGCTTGTTACGACAAATCGTGTGGTTATTGCTGGAGAGGTTCGTGTTCCGCCAAGCCTGATTAAAAAAAATAAAGCTAATGAGGATATTATCAATCCTTCAAAGTTTAAGTCTGCGGCACGTCGGGCGATAAAGTCTATAGGATATGAGCAGGTAGGGTTTCATTGGAGAAATGTAAAAATTGATGTTTTGTTACACTTCCAATCGGTTGATATTGGTCAAGGGGTTGATAATGCTGCTGATGAACAAGGTGCTGAGGGTGCAGGAGATCAAGGCATTATGTTTGGTTATGCTTGTAATGAAACGCCATCTCTTATGCCTGCCCCGCTTTATTATTCACATAAAATTCTTGAGCTTTTGGCGGTTGCTAGAAAATTAGGCGAGGGTGATGTTGGCAAGCTAGGCCCAGATGCTAAATCGCAAATAACTGTTCGTTATGAAAATGATAAGCCAAAAGAAGTAACGCAAATTGTGCTTTCAACTCAGCATTTAGATGATAGCTGGGATAGTGAAAAGGTAAAGCAAGTTGTTAAGCCTTATATTGTTGAGGCGTTGGAGGGTTTGCCAATTGCTAATGATTGTGTCTGGCATATTAACCCAACTGGGAAATTTGTAATTGGCGGACCAGTTGGTGATGCAGGTCTAACAGGGCGTAAAATTATTGTTGATACATATGGTGGTGCAGCTCCGCATGGTGGCGGTGCTTTTTCTGGCAAAGATACAACCAAGGTAGATCGCTCAGCAGCTTATGCTGCAAGATATTTGGCTAAAAATATTGTTGGGGCAAAATTAGCAGATCGTTGCACAATTCAGCTTTCTTATGCGATTGGCGTTGCTCGCCCTCTTTCAATCCATGTGGATACTCACCATACTGGCAAGGTTGATGAGGTCGTGCTTGAGGAGGTCATTTCAAAAGTGATGGATTTAACCCCATCGGGCATTAGAGCGCATCTAGATTTGAATAAGCCCATTTATGCAAAAACTGCAGCTTATGGGCATTTTGGTCGTAAAGCTGGGCGTGATGGATCTTTCTCTTGGGAAAAACTTGATCTGGTAAAAGCAATAAAGGCTGCAGTTAAATCTTGAAGCCAATATTGAATAAATTAGGTGAACCAAGAGCATTTTTTGGACGAAAGGTTGCAAAAAATCTTGGCATTTCTCAAAAGGCATTATTTGAAAAACTTTTACCAAGTTTAGAAATAAAAATAGATGATGATGGTTTAATTAATCCATCATCATTATTTTTAGATATGCCAAAGATTAAAAAAATCATTTTAGAAATTGGCTATGGTGGTGGAGAGCATTTAGCTCGCAAAGCTCAAGAAAATCCTGATATTGCCTATATTGGCTGTGAGGTATTTTCGGGTGGAATTGGCAAACTGCTTGATAAAATTGATAGAAATAATATTAAAAATATTCGTCTATATAGTGATGATGCGCTTAAGATATTAAATGCGCTTGAGCCAAATAGCATTGATGAAATATATTTGCTTTATCCTGACCCATGGCCAAAAACCCGTCATAATAAACGTCGTTTCGTATCAAATATGACCCTTGATGTTATGGCAAAAACATTGACACATGAGGGAAAGTTTCACTTTGCTAGTGATATTGAAGATTATGCAAATTGGACGCTGGCGCATATTCTAGATCATAGTGAGTTTTATTGGCCCTTGCAAAAGCCCGCTAGTTGGCATGAACCACTTGAGGGCTGGCAACCTACTAGATATGAGCAGAAGGCAAAAAGAGAAGGTCGAATTAAAAGTTTTTATTTTAGTTTTGAAAAAAAACTAATACTTGATATTTAAGATGAATGCTGTTATCTGAGACATAATATCTTTGGAATAACCTTAGAAGAGTGGTGCTAACAAGCCCCGCTCTTTTTTATTGGCTAGAGTTTTTTGGCTATAATAATATTGGAATAAATATTGAGTAAAAAACGTTATATTCGTGAAACTGGCATAGAAGCTCGCATATCTGCAATAATAGAACCTATTGCAAATGACATGGGCTTTGATTTGGTGCGAGTTAAAATATTGCCTGATAATGGCATGACGTTGCAAATTATGGCTGAAGATGAAAATGGTAATTTTTCTATTTCTGATTGTGAAAAATTAAGTCGTGAAGTAAACCCCGCTCTTGATGCCGATGATCCTCTTGATAAGGCCTATCATTTAGAAATTTCTTCAGCTGGAGTTGATCGCCCGTTGGTTAGAGCGAGGGATTTTGAACGTTATATTGGTCATGAAGCAAAAATTGAGCTTTTCGATATGATAAATGGCCGCAAGCGTTTTCGGGGTGAAATTGTTAGCTCTAATGAAAAAAGCGTTACTATTAAATTGCCAGATGCTTTGCCTGAAACAGATCCAAAACATGAGTTAGAATTGGCGCAAATTGCCGAGGCAAAATTGATGATGAGTGATAAACTGCTTGAGATGGCCGCCAAAAATCAAAAAAATGATAATATTATTGATAATTCAGAAATTGAGATTATTGATGACAAAAAAGATGATAACCCAAAGGAGACTAAATAATGTCCGTTTCAGCTAACAGGCTTGAATTATTGCAAATTGCTGATGCAGTAGCACGAGAAAAATCAATTGATCGTTTGATTGTTATTGATGCAATGCAGGACGCTATTCAAAAAGCGGCTCGCTCTCGTTATGGTGCTGAAACAGAGGTGAAGGCTGAGATAAATCCTAAAACTGGTGAGTTATCACTTTGGCGTTTGTTAGAAATTGTTGAGTTAGTTGAAGAGCCATCTCGTCAAATTGATCTGGCAATGGCCAAGGAAAAATACAAGGAGGCTGAGCTTGGTCAATATATTTCAGAACCATTGCCACCAATTGAATTTGGCCGTATTGCGGCACAATCAGCAAAACAGGTTATTGTGCAAAAAGTACGTGACGCTGAACGTGAGCGTATGTTTGATGAGTATGAAAGCCGTATTGGTGAGATTGTTAATGGCACGGTTAAGCGGGTTGAATATGGCAACGTGATTGTTGACCTTGGGCGGGGTGAAGCGATTATTCGTCGTGATGAACTTATCCCACGTGAGACTTTTCGTTATGGTGATCGTGTTCGTGCCTATATTTATGATGTGCGACGTGAACAACGTGGCCCGCAGATTTTTCTTTCTCGTACCCACCCGCAATTCATGGCTAAATTATTCATGCAAGAAGTACCTGAGATTTATGATGGCATTATTAACATTCGCTCAATTGCCCGTGACCCCGGATCACGTGCTAAAATTGCAGTAACATCAACAGATAGCTCAATTGATCCAGTTGGTGCTTGTGTTGGTATGCGTGGCTCACGTGTGCAGGCAGTTGTTAGTGAGCTTCAGGACGAGAAAATTGATATTATTCCTTGGACAGATAATATTGCTGATTTAGTTGTTGCAGCATTGCAGCCAGCGCAAGTTGCAAAAATTGTTCTTGATGAGCAGGCTGAAAAAATTGAAGTTGTTGCGTCAGATGACCAGCTTTCTTTAGCGATTGGTCGTCGTGGTCAAAATGTTCGCCTTGCTTCGCAATTAGTTGGTTGGGATATTGACATCTTGACAGAACAAGAGGAAAGCGAGCGACGTAATAATGAGTTTAATGAGCGTTCTGAATTGTTTATCACAGCACTTGATGTTGATGAAACTTTAGCACAATTATTGGCCTCAGAAGGTTTTGCTTCTGTTGAAGATCTTGCCTATATTGAAGTAGAAGAAATAGCTTCTATTCAGGGTTTGGATGCTGGCACAGCACAAGAAATTCAAGATCGGGCAGCTGAGTATTTAAAAGCTAAAGAAGTAGAATTAGATGAGAAGAGAGTTTCTCTTGGCGTGCAGGACGAGTTATTTGAAATAACTGGTTTAAGCGTCGCTATGTTGGTAAAACTTGGCAAAGAAGATATTAAAACTATTGAAGATTTTGCTGGTTGTGCGGCTGATGATCTTGTGGGGTGGGTTGAGCGTAATGAAGGAGAAGTAAAACGTTTTGATGGTTATCTTAGTTCGTTTGATATATCTCGTGAAGAAGCTGAAAATATGGTTATGCAGGCACGTTTAAAAGCTGGCTGGATTAGTGAGACAGATTTAGCTTCTGATGAAGAAGAAAAAAATCAAGAACAAGCGGGACAAGAGCAAGAACAAGCAGGGCAAGAGGAAGTAGAAAAAAATTAAATGAAGGAAAAAAAATCTCTTTTGCGGCAGTGCGCTTTAACAAAAGAGACAAAGCAAGCAAATGAATTAATTAGGTTTGTGCTAAGTCCTGATAATATGATTGTGCCTGATATTGATGCAAAAGCTGATGCAAGAGGTGTTTGGATTAGCTTATCAAAGCAGGCGGTTGCTGAGGCTGTAAAAAAGAATATTTTTGCTCACTCTTTAAAGCAAAAAGTAAATGTGAGTGAAGATCTTGTGCAATTGGTGCATTTGCGGTTAGAAAAACGTCTATTAGGGTCGCTAGGTTTGGCACGTAAAGCTGGACAATTAACGATAGGTGGCGCAAAGGTTCGCTCAAGTATAGAAAAGACTGGTATTATTGCGTTGATAAGTGCAAAAGATGGAGCGCAAGACGGAAAGAATAAAATGATAGGAATGGCTAAGGCTAAGTCAGAGCAAAATTCCTTCATTCAAATTGATTTTTTAAACTCCAAACAATTGAGTTTGGCATTGGGGCAAGAAAATGTGATACACGGGGCATTGATTAATGGTGCTGCGGCTAAATCGGCAGTTGAGCGAGCTAAAAGGTTAGCTCAATATAATAAATAAAAAGAAGTTGTGACTAAATGAGCGATAAAGACGATAAAAATAATGATAACTCTTTGGGTGATGGGAAAAAGAAAACTCTCTCATTAAAAGGAGTGGGTGCTGGAAGCCAGCCGCTTACATCAGGTGCAAGCCGTACTGTTGTGATTAAATCTCGTGTGCGCCGCACTCCTAATGTTGCACCGCCAAAAGCTGTGCCAACACAAAGAGCACCAATTCCAAAAGCAAAGCCTACTCGTCGGCCACTTAGCGTTAAGTCTGCAAGGCCTGCTTCTCCTGGCCTTACTGCTGGGGAAACTAGTGCGCGTGAGCGAGTTTTAAGGGAAGCAGCCCTTAGACAAGAGCAAGAACGTCTCCAATTTGAAGAGCAGGAAAAACAACGGGTTGAAAATGATCTTCGCCGCCGCCAAAAACGTGAAGCAGAAGAGTTGCAACAAAAAGAAGAAGTTGCAAAAGCAAAAGAGATAAAGACTGAGGAAAAGTCAGTTGAGGCAAAAGATCAGGCAAAAAAACCTGCCCCTGCTAGCAAAACAGCAGTTGTAAAAGATAGTGCGCCTGCTCCTGTTTTAAGCCAAGAAGATGCAGAAGCTGCGGCTCAGCGTGCGGCACGAGGCGGTAAATCTGGTGCGGCTCGTAATGCTCCTTTGGTTAATAAAGATGAGTTGGAACGTGCAAGGCGTGCATCAAGACCAACCCCAACACCTTCACGCAAAAATGCACCAGGGGGAAATTCTCGTGGTCGTCTTACAGTAACATCTGCGCTTAATGATGGGGGAGATCGTGATAGATCACCATCATTGGCAGCTATGCGCCGTAGGCGTGAAAAACAACGTGGTAGAGCACCCAAAGTTGCACAAGCAAAAGTTCATCGTGAGATAGTTTTACCTGAATCAATTAGCGTGCAAGAGCTAGCTAATCGTATGAGTGAGCGTTCGGTTGATGTAATTAAATTGCTTATGGCGCAAGATATGATGGTTACCATTAATGATATGCTTGATGCTGATACAGCTGAATTGATTGCAACAGAGCTTGGCCACACTGTGAAACGTGTTGCTGAAAGTGATGTTGAGGGTGATCTTTTTGATAATATTTCTGATGAAAAAGAGGTAGATTTAGAACCTCGCTCAGCGGTTGTTACTATTATGGGTCATGTAGATCATGGTAAAACCTCATTGCTTGATGCGATAAGAGAAACAAATGTTGTATCAGGTGAAGCGGGTGGTATTACACAACATATTGGTGCTTATCAAGTTGAGCGCAACGGTACAAAAATAACTTTCCTTGATACACCTGGGCATGAAGCGTTTACTGCTATGCGCTCACGTGGGGCGCAGGCAACGGATATTGCGATTTTGGTTGTTGCTGCTGATGATAGTGTTATGCCGCAAACGATTGAATCTATTAAACATGCAAAAGCTGCTGGCGTTCCTATCATTGTTGCGATTAACAAAATTGATAAACCAGCGGCAGATGCAAATAAAGTTCGTACAGAATTGCTTCAGCATGAGGTATTTGTTGAATCGATGGGTGGTGAAGTACTCGACGTTGAGGTTTCAGCACTTAAAAAACTTAATTTAGATAGTTTACTTGAAGCTATTCAATTACAAGCAGAATTGCTTGATTTAAAAGCAAACCCAAATGCTTTTGCTCAAGGAATTGTAATTGAGGCTAAACTTGATAAGGGGCGTGGTGCAGTTGCAACCGTGCTTGTGCAACGTGGATCGCTGAAAATTTCAGATGTGGTAGTTGCTGGCGATCAATGGGCTAGGGTTCGTGCTTTAATAAATGATAAAAGCGAGCAAGTAAAAACTGCTGGCCCATCAACTCCTGTTGAGATTTTAGGCTTTAGTGGCGTGCCAAATGCTGGGGATCGTTTCTCTGTTGTTGAAAATGAAGCAAAAGCTCGTGAAATTACTGAATATCGCAAACGTTCTGTGCGTGAAAAATCTGCAGTTAGTGAAATAACCTCACTTGAGCAAATGATGGATCAGTTAAAAACATCTGATATTGCTCGTTTCCCGCTTATTATTAAGGGTGATGTGAAGGGTTCGGTTGAAGCTATAAATGTATCGCTTGAAAAACTTGGAACGGACGAAGTTTCAGCTCAAGTGTTGCTGTCTGGAGTTGGTGGTATTACTGAAAGTGATGTAACTCTTGCTCAAGCATCAAATGCCGTAATTATTGCTTTTAATGTTCGGGCAAATAAACAAGCATTATTGGCGGCTGAGCGTGACGGCGTTGAAATTCGTTATTATAATATTATCTATAATTTGATTGATGATGTTAAAAAAGCAATGTCTGGCATGCTTACTCCAGAGCGTAGAGAAACCTTTATTGGTTATGCTGAAATTTTAGAAGTGTTTAACATTACTAAGGTTGGTAAAGTGGCAGGTTGTCGCATTACCGAGGGTGTGGTTGAGCGTGGCTCTGGTGTGAGGCTTCTTCGAGATGATGTGGTTATTCATGAGGGCGAGCTTTCAACTCTTAAACGCTTTAAAGATGAAGTGAAAGAAGTGAAAAACGGTCAAGAATGTGGTATGGCATTTGTTAATTACCAAGATATGCGAGTTGGCGATGTTATTGAATGTTTCCGTGTTGAGCAGATTGAACGCTCTTTATAATTTTAAGTGAAATAAAATGAGCAAACCTCCATCTCAGCGAATGTTACGGGTTGGCGAATTAGTTCGTCACGCATTATCAAATGTTCTCACACGTGGGGAAATTGTAGATCCTGTAATTGAAATAAGCATTATCACCGTTCCTGAAGTTCGCATGAGCCCTGATCTAAAATTAGCATCGGCTTATATTGTGCCGCTTGGTGGTGGAAATGCCAAGGAAATTGTTAAGGCACTTAACTCACATCAAAAATTTATTCGAGGTCAAATTACCTCGCAATTAAATTTGAAATATTCGCCCTCTATTAGGTTTTTTGAAGATGATAGCTTTGATGAGGCAACGAGAATTGATAATTTATTGCGCTCTCAAAGGGTAAAGCGAGATTTAGAAAAACCAGATGATGAGGTTTAGGGGTAATGGGTTTATTTGATATTTTTACTGGTACTAAGCGGCCAAAAGCTGGCACACCAAAGCTAAATAAGTCTGACGTTGAGAAATCAATTCTTAATATAAATCGAGAAACAGCTCCGTTTATTATTAAAAAATGCGCTGATGATAGTGCTGATTTTGTTGCAGAATGGAAAATTGTTGATGCTAAATGGTATGAGATTTTTGCTAAAGCAGGCCTTAAAAAAGTATTTCGTATTAAAATGCGTCTTGATAGTGAAAAATTAGAAGTTAAAGCAATGGACGAAGAATTTAGCGTAGAATGGCGTGCTGGGATTCCTTCATTAAGTTTAGCTATTTCTGGGTTTAAGGGGCAAAAAAAGGAAGTTTCTTTTGGCTCTGCTTATGCTTTTAGTGAAGAATTTAAGCCTGGGCAGGTTTATAATTATCGGTTTAATACATCTGAAATAAAAAATCCACTTCAAGAGGCGGTGTTAAATTGTGGCTGGACTTGGCGTGGTGTAGCTTTTGGAAAGCTGTGAGGTAAACCCTTGATTAAAGAGCAAAAAAAACGAAATAAACGCAATATTTCGGGCTGGATAATATTAAATAAACCCTATGATATGACATCTACCGATGCGGTAGGAAAATTGCGTTGGCTACTCGATGCAAAAAAAGCTGGCCATGCAGGAACGCTTGATCCGCTAGCAACAGGTGTTTTGCCAATTGCATTTGGTGAGGCAACAAAAACCATTCCCTTTATTCAAAATGGCATAAAAATTTATCATTTTACGCTTGTTTGGGGCAGTGCAACCAATACAGATGATGTTGAGGGTGAGGTGATTGCAACTTCAAATATTCGCCCTGCACGAGATCAGGTTGAAAATGCACTTGAGAATTTTAGAGGGGTAATTACGCAAGTACCGCCTGCATTTTCGGCAATTAAAATTAAGGGTGAGCGAGCTTATGATTTGGCACGGGCTGGTAAGGAATTTGAGATGCCATCTCGCCAAGTTGAGGTTGAGAGTTTTGAATTATTAGAGCATTCAAAAGAGCAATCAAAATTTGAAGTGATCTGCTCTAAGGGGACATATATTAGAGCTTTGGCAAGAGATTTGGCATTAAGCCTTGGTGCAAAGGGGCATGTTGGCGCATTACATCGGGCTAATGTTGGGCATTTTCATGAAAAAAATGCAATAAATTATGATGAGTTTGAAAAAGCATCTTTAATAGAGCGAGAAAAAATGATGCTGCCTATTTCTGCTGGGTTGGCTGGATTAAATGAAATTTATATTGATGAAATGCAAGCTAGAACCATTCGCCTTGGTAATCCAATATTATTAACAGGTAGCAATGCTCCAATAAAACTTGATGAGGCTTGGGTAAGTCATAGAGGTGATGCGGTGGCAATTGGTTATGTTGAAAAAGGCCAGTTTAAGCCTAAGCGGGTGATTTTGGCTGGTTAGCTGAGTTGTTTTTGTTGAAAGTGTTGAGGCTCACAAAAGTGAGCCTCAAAAAACTGTTAAAATAAACTTTATGGATTTGTTTAATTACGACCAAAATCAGTTTTTGTAATCACGCCATCTTTATTATTATCCATTAGATCAAGTGATGCTTTTGCTCCATCTAAAAACTCTACGTATGAAACACGACCATCATTATCGCTATCGTTATTTTCTAACAACATAGAATTTGCTGCTTTTTGTCCACCTTTGATCTGTCCATCAGCATGTTTTTCCATGTCGTTAGCACGGGCTTGATCAAAATAGGTATATTCTTCAACTGAGAGAAAACCGTCTTCATTGCTATCAAATGAGGAAAAAACTTGGTCACGTTTTGTTTTAATTTCTTCAAGTGTAACAGTGCCATCTTCATTAATGTCCCAGCTATTCATAAAATTCTGTCCAGGATTGGCGTTGCTACTATTTTGCCCACCTTTTCCGTAACCACCACCGCCGGCAGCAATGGCAGAAGTTGCACCTGTTGCTAATATAGCGGTAATAATTATCGAGCGGATAATTTTATTTGTCATGTTAAAAGTCCTTTTTAATAAGTTTAATTGTTTGTGAGAGAATATATTCTGATAATGGAATATAATAAATTAAAAATCCAATTAACTCTTGGTAAGATAGTTATCTTTTTGGTAATGTTACAAAATCTATGAAAGGCAATAGTTTAGTGTATAAGCTGTACTTGATAGTGTCTTTTGAAAGTCAAAAATGAAAAATATATCGCTCTGGCTATTGGTAGCATTGATATGGGGTTCGTCTTTTGCAGCTATAAAAATTGGGGTTGAAAGCATTGCGCCAATGGCTTTGGTTGCAGGGCGTATGATAATTGCTAGCATAGTTTTATTAGTAATATTGAAGATGAAGTCACTATCACTTCCCAAAGATTTGCGAGCATGGGCAATATTTTTGGTTGTTGGTTTGAGTGGGAATGTAATACCGTTTTACTTAATTAGTTATGGAGAAATTGAGGTTGGAAGCGGGCTAGCAGCATTGCTTATGAGCATAACACCCATAGCAACAGTGTTTATTGCACCACTGATTTTGTTTGAGGAAAAGTATAATATCCGCTCCACATTTGGAATTATTTTAGGTGTGGTAGGGGTAATTATATTGGTTGGTGTTGATGCTATTTTTGGTATTGGAGAAAATTTAACATCGCAAATAGCTATTATTAGTGCGGCTTTACTTTATGCCTTTACAACTATTTTTGTTAAACGCTTTGTAACACAAAAACCAATAGTTATGGCTACAGGTTCTATATTGGCTGGCACGATTATTATCACTTTAATTGTTTTGATTTTAGATCACCCAGCATCATATATGTTACCAAAAATGAATTCATTTATTGCGATGATTTATCTTGGAATTTTTCCAACCGCTATTGCTACATTGTTTTACTTTTATTTAGTGCCAAGGATTGGGGCGAGTAGAATGTCGCAGATAAATTTCCTTGTACCAGTTGTTGGTGCTTTTATTGGAGTTTTCTTTTTGGGTGAAACATTAGGATCAAGCGCAATATATGCTTTGGTAATTATTTTATTCGCAATATATCTAGTAAGCTCTGGGCGAAAGTGAAGAAGCCTAATAATGAAGAAAGATAAGATTAGGGGAGAAATTCTAATAGCAGCTTTTGATAGTTTAAACTATTATCATAAAGATGAAACGATGGTGGCTTTGGGGTTAAGTGCATATGAAGCCTATTGTGAAATAACCAAAGATACTCCTTTCCTAGTTCGAGCAGCCTTTTTTATTCGTGATAAAATTTCTGCTCTGGCTGGCGTGAAAAATGTCAAAGGCTTTTCTAATATAAAACCAACACAAATACCAAAAACTGGTGAATACTTAGATTTCTTCAAAGTTGAATATATTTCAAAAGATGAACTTGCCCTTACTTCACGTGATAAACATTTGAGTGTTATGATTTTTATTCAAATGAAAAAAATGGATAATGAAAAGCAAAAATTGACTCTTGTAGCTTCGGTTATAAATCATAATTTTTTTGGCTATCTTTATATGTTACCTGTAGCCCCGGCTCATAAAATCATTGTACGCTCAACATTAAAAAAAATAGCTTATAATGAAATCAAAAAGTCAACTGCTTGACATTTCTCTTATAACCAATCATATACGCCACAATTGCTGCCGCGTGAGCAGCCTTGCATAAATAAATGCAGAACCTTTTGCCTGACTAGGTTTGATAACAGGCTTTTCAAACAGTTCCCATTTCACGCGGGGTTCTAACGATAGGGTAATTAATTTTGCTCACAATCGTAAACCGCAACTCTCGCTTGGCGTGCTTTTTATGTGCGCAAGCGAATAATTATTGTGCTTAGCGGTTATAGCCGCTGGCAAATGAAAGAATGTATTTTGCAAGAAAATGATAAAATGGCCAATTTTGAAGGCTTTGGGCTTTCCCCTGTAATCGTAAGAGCGGTAAGTGAACTTGGTTATGATAAACCAACTCCCATTCAAGAGCAGTGCATTCCTTTGGTAATTGAGGGGCATGATATTATCGGTTTGGCGCAAACTGGCACTGGTAAAACGGCCGCCTTTAGTTTGCCATTAGTGCAGCATTTAATGAAGGTTAAAGATAGACCAAAGGCAAAAGAAGCTCGGGCGTTGATTTTAGCTCCAACTCGTGAGTTAGCTAATCAGATAGCTGAAAATATAAGAGTTTATGTGAAACATGCACATTTAAAGGTGAATGTTGTTGTGGGCGGCGCATCAATAAATGTGCAGCAACAAAAACTAGGGCGTGGCACTGATATTCTAGTTGCGACACCTGGAAGGTTAATGGATTTAGTTGGCCGTAGGGCAGTATTTCTTGATATGGTGAAATATTTGGTTTTGGACGAAGCCGACCAGATGTTAGATCTTGGTTTTATTCATGTGTTAAGAGAAATAGCAGGCATGCTTGGCACGCCACGCCAGACGATGTTATTTTCTGCTACTATGCCAAAGTCCATTGAGGATCTGTCAAAAGCATTTTTAACAAATCCAAAGCGTATAGCTGTTGCGCCACCAGGAAAAGCTGCCGATAAAGTTGCACAAAGTGTGCATTTTATTGGTAATCGCACTAAAGCGGATTTGTTAAAAGAATGTTTGGCAGAAAATAAAGATGATATTTCACTGGTTTTTTGTCGTACAAAGCATGGCTCAGAAAAGCTAAAAAAACATTTAGTTGAGCGTGGGTTTAAGGCTGGCTCAATCCATGGCAATAAAAGTCAATCACAACGTGATAGAGCTTTGAGAGAATTTAAGGCTAAAGAAATAAATATCCTAGTTGCAACCGATGTTGCAGCACGAGGGATTGATGTTTCTGGTGTAAGTCATGTTTATAATTACGATCTACCAGAGGTTGCAGAAAATTATGTGCATCGTATTGGGCGCACGGCTCGGGCTGGAAAATCTGGCGATGCCGTGGCTTTTTGCTCACCTGCTGAAATTGGCTCACTTCGAGCAATTGAAAAACTACTTGGCACAAAGATAAAAATTGCCTCGGGTGAAATGAGCGAAGAAGTTGAGAAAGCAAATACTGGCAAGAAAAAGCGTGTCCGCAATAGGCCAAAGAATAAAGCAGGAATAAGAAAAAAATCAAACAGCTCACACGGTGCAAAGTTTTCGCAAGATAAAGGCAACGCAAAGCATGGTAATGCGGGGCATGCTAATGCGGGGCATAGTGATGCGGGGCAAGAAAATGCGGGGCATGGTAATGCGGGGCATGCTAATGCGGGGCACGAAAAAAAAGAAAACCGACCCGCACGCTCAAAATTTAAAAGACCTAAACGTAAAACAAATGCTTCTTTTGGCGGAGATAAGACGGGCGGAGCTGGCGGCAATAGTGCTAAAAAATCAAAAAAGCCTAGTCGTAAACAACGCTCAGTAGCTAGAGTAAAAAGGGGGGCAAACTAATATTTTGCAATTAGTTTGTTTTTGGGTTATAGCCAAGGTAATTATGCCTTTTGGCGTAGTTTTAGTGGCCCTAACTGGACGACATCTTGGTTATGGGCTTAATATAAATCCTAAAATTGAAAGGGATATATGATGTCGGTAACTGCTGAGCGTAAAGCTGAGATTATTAAAGAATATGCAATTAAAAAAGAAGATACAGGTTCGCCTGAAGTTCAAGTTGCAGTTCTAAGTGAGCGTATTGCTAACCTAACAGAACATTTCAAAACTCACAAAAAAGATAACCATTCTCGCCGTGGTCTTTTGAAAATGGTATCGCTACGTCGTAGTTTGCTTGATTATGTCAAGAATAAAGACGTTGCACGTTATCAAAGTCTTATCGAAAGACTTGGTTTGCGTCGTTAGTATTTAGAAATATTTATCAAGGCGCAATTTTTATAAATTGCGCCTTGATCGTAAAGACTAAAAAATAAAATTAAATAAGATGAAATGACTTTATCAATAGGCGTGAAAAAACACATGGGGTGTTTTAGGCGTTCGATAGGTCTGATTGCTTTTTTCAAAGGGAAAAATGCAAAAAACGAAAATGAAAAGACGAAAATATGTTTAATCACCATAAGGTAGAACTAAACTGGGGCGGTGTTCCGCTTATCCTTGAGACTGGTAAAATTGCCCGTCAAGCCGATGGCGCTGTTTTGGCGACACTTGGCGAAACTGTTGTATTGGCAACAGTTGTAAGCGCAAAGAGCGCAAAGCCTGGGCAAGATTTCTTCCCACTAACTGTAAATTATCAAGAAAAAGCCTATGCGGCTGGCAAAATACCAGGTGGTTTTTTAAAGCGTGAAGCTCGCCCAAGCGATGCTGAAACTCTTATTTGCCGTCTAATTGATCGCCCAATTCGCCCACTATTTCCAGCGGGTTATAAAAATGAAACTCAGGTTATTGTAACCGTTCTTCAGCATGACATGGAAAACGAGCCTGATGTTTTGGCATTAATTGCTACTTCTGCAGCTCTTACCATTTCTGGCATTCCGTTTATGGGGCCAATTGGTGCTGCTCGTGTTGGTCTTATTGATGGTGAGTTTGTTCTAAACACTCCAATTGATCAGCGTGAAGATAGTAAACTTGATCTAATCATGGCTGGCACAAATGATGCTGTGTTAATGGTTGAATCTGAGGCGCAAGAGCTAAGCGAAGAAACAATGCTTGATGCGGTTATGTTTGGCCATGAAGCAAGTAAAAAAGTAATTGATGCAATTATTAAACTTGCAGAACAAGCGGCAAAAGAGCCACGTGAATTTGTTGCAGAAGACCTTAGCAAACTTGAAAAAGCTATGGGCAAAGTTGTAAATAAGGACATTAAAAAGGCTTATAAAATTACGGCTAAAGAAGCTCGTTATGATGCTCTTGATGAAGCAAAAGCTAAAGTTAAAGAAGCATTTGAGCCTAAAGAGGGTGAAGCAGCGGAGTGGAGTGCTGAGCAAATTGGCACAGTATTTAAAACATTGCAGGCCGATATTGTTCGTACTTCGATTATTAAAACTGGCAAACGTATTGATGGTCGTGACCTTGTAACGGTTCGCCCAATTGTTTCAGAAGTTGGCATGCTGCCCCGCACGCATGGCTCAGCTCTGTTTACTCGTGGTGAAACTCAGGCAATGGTTGTTGCAACTTTGGGAACTGGTGATGACGAGCAGTTTATCGATAGTTTAGAGGGAACATATAAGCAAAACTTCATGCTTCATTATAACTTCCCTCCATATTCAGTTGGTGAAGCAGGCCGTACAGGCTTTACTTCTCGTCGTGAAATTGGGCATGGTAAGTTAGCATGGCGTGCGATTAATCCAATGCGTCCAAGTGCAGAAGAATTTCCATATACATTACGTGTAGTTTCAGAAATTACTGAAAGTAATGGCAGCTCTTCAATGGCAACTGTTTGTGGCACTTCGCTTGCACTTATGGACGCTGGCGTTCCAATGAAAGGTCCTGTTGCTGGTATTGCTATGGGTCTTATTCTTGAGGGTAAAGATTATGCTGTATTATCTGATATTTTAGGTGATGAAGATCATCTTGGCGACATGGACTTTAAAGTTGCTGGTTCTGCTGATGGTATTACTTCACTTCAAATGGATATTAAAATTGCTGGTATTACTGAAGAGATTATGAAAGCTGCACTTGAACAAGCTAAGGGTGGTCGTGATCATATATTGAATGAAATGAGCAAAGCACTTGATGTTGCACGTGATGAAGTTGGTGAATTTGCACCGCGCATTGAAACGCTAAAAATTCCAACTGATAAAATTCGTGAAGTTATTGGAACTGGCGGCAAGGTTATTCGTGAAATTGTTGAAAAAACTGGCGCAAAAGTTAATATTGAAGACGATGGCACAGTAAAAATTGCCTCATCAGATGGTAAGTCAATTGAAGCGGCTCTTAAGTGGATTAAGTCAATTACAGATGAACCAGAAGCTGGTGTTATCTATCAAGGAACAGTTGTTAAAACTGCTGACTTTGGTGCTTTTGTAAACTTCTTTGGTCCAAAAGATGGTCTTGTGCATATTTCACAGCTTGCAAATGAGCGTGTTGGCAAGACAACTGATGTTGTTAAAGAAGGCGACAAAGTTTGGGTAAAATTGCTTGGCTTTGACGATAGAGGCAAAGTTCGCCTATCAATGAAAGTTGTTGACCAAGAAACTGGTGAAGAGATTAAAAAAGAAGACTAAAATTTTTTAGTCTATTTGGAATTTGAAGCCTCGCATTATTGCGGGGCTTTTTTTTATTCTCCTCTTGAGTAACACTCTTTGCCCTCACCCTGAGCTTGTCGAAGGGAGTTTATATCTCTTATCCTTCGACAAGCTCAGGATGAGGAAGGAGTTTAGTTGGCTTATGATGATGCATAAGCGTCGAGTGAAGAGAGCTAACTAATTATATGCCCCAGCAGGAATATTGGGTAAAACTCGATGGGGTGGGCGGTGACCATCAAAAAATATTTTGATATTTACTATTACGATTTCGCCCATCTCAACACGGCCTTCAAGTGTGGCTGAAGCCATGTGCGGGGTTAATAGGACTTTATTATTTTTGGCTAAATCTATGAGTTTGGGGTTTATGCCATTTTGATGCTCAAATACATCAAGTCCTGCACCGCTTAAATGCTCGTTTTCAATTAACTCAACCAGAGCGTCTTCATCTAATAATTCAGGCCTTGAAACATTGATTAATATTGCTTGCTTCTTCATCTTAGCTAAGCGATTTTTATTCATTAGCTTAAAACTCTCAGAGGTAAGTGGGGTGTGAAGTGAAACGATGTCAACTTCACTAAGCATGTCATCAAGATTTGGCCAATAAGTAGCCTCTAATGGCTCTTCGATTTCAATTGGGCGTTTGGTGCGTGAATAATAATGAATATTAATTCCAAAGGCCTTGGCTCTTTTTGCAACTGCTGTGCCGATGCGACCCATGCCAATAATTCCTAATGACTTGCCTTCAAGTCGTGATCCTAGCATCCAAGTTGGTGACCAGCCAGCCCACTCGCTTTTGCCAGTTAAAACCTTTGCCCCCTCAGCAAGGCGGCGAGGCAGGGCAAGAATAAGTGCCATTGCCATATCAGCGGTATCATTAGTTAAAACAGAGGGAGTGTTAGTAACAATTATAGAGCGTTTGCTGGCAGCCTCAATGTCAATATTATCAATTCCATTGCCAAATTGAGCAATGAGCTTGATCGTGTTTGGTAGGGCGTTAATAAGGTCTTTATCAAGTGGGTCGGTTATGGAGGAAACTAATACTTGTTTATCTTGGCAGGCCTTTATAATTTCGTCTTTTGATAGTGAATGTAATTTTTTATTTATGCTAACATCAAAAAGATCTAGCATTCGTGCTTCAATCTTGCTTGGCAAACGATTAGTAACGAAAATATTAGTGGTTTTATTTGGCAAAATTCACCTCAAAACTTTAAGAGTTGTTGAATATAAATCTTATTTGATTAGCTTTTATTATCATATTTTAGTCTAATAAATCTATCATAGAATGAAATATAAGAATAAGTGTAATTATTATTAAAGTGAAGAAAATTTAAAGTGATGGTAATAAAATGGCATGGGTCAAGATATTGGCTAAATAGGGTTTCATATAGCTTGGCTATTATGTTTGTAATGATTTTTACAGCACCAATATATGCTCAATCAAGCTCAAACCCTTCTGGTCTAGAAGTTCCAAGATATTCGTCAACTCGTTCAAAACCAATAAATGTACGTATGGGGCCGGGTAAAAAATATGAAATTTCTTGGGTTTATGTAAAGTCTGCTATTCCTGTTGAAGTTATTGCTGAATTTGATGTTTGGCGAAAAATCAAAGATCATGAGGGTGATGAGGGCTGGATTCATCAAAGTTTAATTTCTTCATCTCGTTATGGGCAGATCAAACAAATAGATGATAAAATAGAATTCAAACAAGTAGCACTTTTGGATCAAGCAGATGAAAATTCAAAACCAAAGGCTTGGCTTGGCTTAGATTATCCGTTGCAAATATTAAACTGTGATAAAAAATGGTGTGAGGTGAGAGTAAAATTCTCTCTTAATGGGGCAAAAGAAAAAACCCTAAGCGGATATATTTTGCAGTCCAATATTTGGGGTGTATATGAAAATGAAATATTTGATTGATAAATTAATTTATCTTTTTAACTCTTATTACAACATCAACATTAGCAATTTCCATACCCTCTGGCGCATCTGGTAATTTGTTGATGGCAATTGATCCGTTTGGAATGTCGGTAACAATATTATCTTCTTCAAAATAGAAATGATGATGATCTGAAGTATTGGTATCATAATATGATTTTGACGCATCAACGCTTATTTCTCGAACAAGGCCAGCTTTGCTAAATTGGTGCAAGCTATTATAAATTGTTGCTAATGATACGCCAATATTGGCGTTTTTTGCTTCAAGATGAAGTGCTTCTGCGCTTACATGTCTGTGTGAGCCAGAAAATAACAATTCGGCTAATGCAATGCGCTGCTTGGTAGGGCGTAATTTTGCCATACGCAAAACCGCCATCAAACATGACTGGCGAGATGATAGATTGTTAAATTTTACAGATTTATTTGGCATTTATCTCATCAATTTTTTAAGCTAATGAAACATATAGGTATAAACTAAAAAAAACAAGGTTGTTATCGCCCTAGTTGGATTATTGATTGACCGCTTAGGTTCTGCCCTTTATCAACTATCTATGGGGTTAATCATATTTCTTTAAAGGAAATGAATATGGCATTGATAAAAGATCGCAAGAATTCTTATGATTATGAGGACCTGCTAGCTAGTGGTCGTGGCGAATTATTTGGTGAAGGTTTTGCACAATTGCCTGCCCCACCAATGCTTATGTTTAACCGTATTACAAGTATTGATGCAGATGGCGGAGCTTATGGTAAAGGTCAGGTCACGGCTGAGCTTGATGTAAATCCAGACCTTTGGTTTTTTGGGTGTCATTTTATTGGAGATCCAGTAATGCCAGGCTGTCTTGGGCTTGATGCTTTGTGGCAAATGGTTGGGTTTTTTCTTTGTTGGTCTGGCTCACCCGGTAAGGGTCGAGCTTTGGGTGGTGAAATTAAATTTACAGGCCAAGTTACTAATGACATAAAAACACTCGAATTTCATATTGATATAAGAAAACATATGCGTAAACCGCTCCCCTTTGGTGTTGCTGATGCTATTATGAAAGCAGATGGCAAAATTATCTATAAGGGTAAAAACCTTAAAGTTGGACTATTGCCAACTGATTAGAGCTTAAATAATAATTATCGGAGATAAATATGAGGCGAGTAGTTGTAAGCGGAATGGGTATTGTTTCTTCAATAGGAAATAATATTGATGAGGTTCTCGTTAGTTTGAAACAAGCTAAGTCAGGTATATCTAAAGCCATTGATTATGAAAAATATGGCTTTAGATCACAAGTTCAAGGTGAGCCAAGTCTTGATCCATTTGAAATTCTTGATCGACGTACAACTCGTTTTATGGCTAAGGGTTCGGCTTGGAATTATATTGCAATTTTAGAGGCAATTAAAGATGCAGGCCTTGAAGAAAAAGATTATCGTGGCAATGCGCTAACTGGTATTATTATGGGGTCGGGCGGTCCATCAACAAAGGCAGTTGTTGAGGCAGCGCAAATTACAATTGAAAAAGGGCCAAAACGTATTGGGCCAACGGTTGTGCCAAAAGCGATGAGTTCAACTGCTTCAGCAACTTTAGCAACTCCGCTTGGTATTCATGGAGTAAATTATTCAATTTCTTCGGCCTGTGCTACATCAAAACATTGCATTGGTAATGCCTATGAGCAAATTCAAATGGGTAAACAAAATATAGTTTTTGCTGGTGGAAGTGAAGATTTACATTGGAGCATGTCAAATATTTTTGATGCAATGGGGGCGATGAGTTCTAATTATAATGATACTCCAGAAATTGCATCTCGTGCATATGATAAAGATAGAGATGGTTTTGTAATTGCAGGGGGTGCTGGGGTTTTGGTGCTTGAAGAATATGAGCATGCAAAAGCACGTGGGGCAAAAATTTATGCTGAACTGGTTGGCTATGGTGCAACTAGTGATGGGGCAGACATGGTTGCGCCATCGGGTGAGGGTGCTGTTCGCTGCATGAAGCAGGCACTTTCTACAGTGAAAATGCCAATTGATTATATTAATCCGCATGCAACCTCTACGCCAATTGGCGATAGAAAAGAAATTGAGGCGTTGCGTGAAGTATTTGGCAATGAGGATAAATGCCCGCCAATGTCCGCTACAAAATCTCTTACTGGTCACTCGCTTGGTGCAACTGGGGCTTGGGAATCTATTTTTTCGATTTTGATGATGAACCACAATTTTATGTGTGAGAGTGCAAATATTTTTGAGATTGATCCTGAATTTGCGGATATGCCGATTTTGCGCAAACGAGTAGATAATGTTTCGCTTGGTTGTGTTTTATCAAACTCATTTGGATTTGGTGGCACAAATGCGACATTGGTATTTAAACATCCAGACGCCTAACCTTGATATTTGTACAGGCTTAGCCTGAAAATTAATGGGATAATTTAAGGAAATAAAATGATGCATTTAGATGTAAATTGGCTGGCAATTGTTTTGGCTCTTGTTGCAAGCATGGCACTTGGCATGGTTTGGTATAAGGGACTGGCTAAATATTGGATAAAGGCAACTGGAAAAAGCGAAAAAGAATTGATGATTGGCCGCTCATCTAAGCCATTTATTTGGGCGGCACTGGCTCAATTCATTATGGCAATTTTTATAGCACAACTAACGACTATGTTATTTGACGGAAATGTTGATGTTAAAAATACAGTTCATACTGGCATGTTGATGTGGTTTGGTTTTATTCTTACCTCGATGGTTCTAAACCATCGCTATCAAAATATGAGCTGGAAACTGACACTTATTGATGGTGGTTATTTGCTAGGAGTTGTTATTGCGCAGGGCATAATCATCGGCATATTTGTTTAGATAGGCATAGATGTTCTCGTTTAAAAAAAACTGGCCAGAATTTATTTCATTAGATATTGATAATAAGCCTGTTGAGGTTAGTTTGCGAATTCACCCAAAGGCTAAACATTATCGCCTTTCTTTTTCTAAAACAGGCCAGCCTGTTTTAACAATTCCTCCTTTTGGAAATTTATCAAAGGGTAGAGATTTTTTACTTAGACATCAAAATTGGCTTGAGCAGAAATTAAAAACTCTTCCAAAGAATATTCTATTTGTTGATGGGGCAGATATTTTATTTCGTGGTGAGAAGCATAAGTTGATTATGCATGATAAAATTCGTGGTCATGTTAGTGTGATAGAGCATGAAGGGGGCGCAGCTCTTTTAGTCCCTGGTGGTGAAAAACATATGCAACGGCGATTAAAGGATTGGCTTAAAAAGCAAGCTCGTGTTGATCTTGAAAAATCCGTGGCAATCCACGCAAATAATTTAAATGTAAGGCCAAAATCCATTACCATTAGGTCGCAGTCAAGCCGTTGGGGGTCTTGTTCTAGTTCGGCTCGGCTTAATTTTAATTGGCGGCTGATTTTAGCTCCAAATTTTGTGCTTGATTATGTAGCAGCGCATGAAGTGGCGCATTTGGTTGAAATGAATCATTCAAGGGCATTTTGGGCGCAGGTTGAATTAACCCTGCCCAATATGGAAAAAGGCAAAAATTGGCTAAAGGCTAATGGACAGGAATTAATGATTTATGGCTAGTTTTCTTTTCATTATAAAATTTTTGTAAAAACCTTTTACCCGTCATCAAATAAATTGTTAAATAGATCAACAAGATTTTTTGGCCTATCATCATTAGTTTCGTTATTTGTTGGCAAAGTTTCTTTTATAGGATTTATTTGCCATTGCATAGTTGGCAGGGCTGTTACGGGTAGGCCTTTATGCGCTCGAGCCATAAAATCTGTCCACAATTGGGCAGGAAATGAGCCGCCTCCAACTCCATCCATTGGTGAGCCATCATCATTGCCAATCCATACTCCCGTTATTATATTTGCGCTGTAGCCAACAAAAATAGCGTCTTTATTATTTTGAGTTGTGCCTGTTTTCCCAGCAATTGGCCAGTTGGCTAGTTTGGCTTTTTTCCCCGTGCCAACTTCAACTGCATAAGAGAGCATGTCATTCATCATGGCGACATGTTTTTTACTTATCACATTGCCAGGACCCGTTGGAATATTGTCATAAAGAAGCTCGCCATCGGCTGTTTCTATGCGGGTGATGATATGGGCAATTACCCCTTCTCCGCCGTTAGCAAATGGTGCAAAAGCGGCTGATAGCTCAAGTAAGGATACCTCTTGTGTGCCGAGCGCAATTGAGGGAACGGGGTTAAGATCAGAGGAAATTCCAAGTCGATATGCGGTTTGCACAATTTTTTCTGCGCCAATTTCAATTGCTAGGCGGCCTGCTACAGTGTTAAGCGAATTTGCTAATGCATCTCTTAGAGTAACTGATCCTACATATTTATTATTATAATTTTTTGGTGACCAGCCTTTATAAGAAAATGGTTCATCATTTACCATTGTGTTTGGGGTGAAGCCATTTTCTAGGGCTGTTAAATAAACAATTGGCTTGAAGGCAGAGCCTGGTTGGCGTTTTGCGGTGACGGCTCGGTTATATTGGCTTTGAGCATAATCTGTTCCCCCAACAATTGCCTTTACTGAGCCATCTGTTGCAAGTGAAACTAATGCTGCTTGGCTAAAGTCTTTTTCTTGACCATGTTCAGTTACTACTTCTTTGATTAAAAATTCACCATATTTTTGTAAGTCCCAATCAATTGTGGTGGTAACAATAACATCGCCTTCAATATCGCCAATATAGGCTTGCATTAGAGTTTCGACCCAATCTGCAACATAATATTCTGCCCCAGCTACTCTGGTTCGAATGCGTTTATTTGGATCAATTGCAGCGGCGCGGGCTTCTTCAATTGAAATATAATTTTGATCCGCCATTGCGTTTAAAACAATGCGGGCGCGAGCAGCAGAATCTTTTGGGTTTTTATCAGGTGATAGGCGTGATGGGGCTTTAAGCACACCCGCCAAAATTGCGGCTTCTCCAAGAGAGAGATTTCGTGCGCTTTTGCCAAAAAATCTTTGGGCGGCAGCTTCAATTCCATATGCACCACCACCATAATAAACTCGATTGAGATAAAGCTCTAAAATGCCATTTTTTGAATAGTTTTTTTCAAGCCAAAGAGCGAGCAATGCTTCTTGAATTTTACGGCCAATTTTTTGCTCAGGAGATAAAAATAGGTTTTTCGCAACCTGCTGGGTGATAGTTGAGCCACCTGCAGTTATTCGCCCAGCGGTAATATTGCCAATTAAGGCTCGGGTTATTCCAATTGGATCAATGCCAAAATGTGACATAAAGCGTCTGTCTTCAATGGCAATCATTGCGGCTGGCACATAATGGGGTAATTCTTGAATGGCGACGGCTTCACCACCCATTTTACCTCTGTTAGAAATTAGTTTGCCATTGGAGGCAATGATGCGGATATTTGCTGGGCGATCTGGCACTGCCCAAGTATCAGCCGAGGGCAATTTCATGGCGAAATAGCCAACAATGCCAACAATGGCTAAGCCTGCCCAAATTGAAAGCACAAAACCCCAATAAAATAAAAACCCAAAAGCAGACCCAAGCGAAAAACTCTTTTTCTTTGATTTTTTTCTACTTGGGTTTGCTCGTTTAGTGGGTTTTGCTTTTGTAGCTTTTGTTTTGGCTCTGGTTTTTTTTGGCTTTTTCTTTTTGCCTTTATTGGAGTTTGCACCAATGCGGTCTTTGGGAGAAAGTCGTAAATCCATGAAAAAGCAATCTCTCTTTTAAAGAGTAAAAATATACCTGCTCTATGATAAAATAAAGCACTAAGTTTAGGTTTTCAAAACTAACAATAAATGTGGCAGGTTTATGGGGAGTAAATCTTTAAAAAGAAATTAAACGTCCAAATTTGCAACATTTAGCGCATTTTCTTGAATAAACTCACGCCGTGGCTCAACAAGATCACCCATAAGCTGGCTAAAGGTTTCGTCAGCTAGATCGCTTTCTTTAATTTGCACTTGTAAAAGCGTGCGAACGTTTGGGTCTAGCGTGGTTTCCCATAATTGTTCTGGGTTCATTTCTCCTAAACCTTTATAACGCTGCAAATAAACGCCTTTTTTGGCAGCACTAGAGATATAGTTAAATAATGAAACTGGGCCAAAAATATTAGTTGTTATGTCTTTACGTCTAAATGAGCCAACGCCATCAAAAATCCCATCAAGTTGTTCAACTAATTTGGTAATTTTGCGAGCATTTGCTGACAAAATTAGCGAGTTATCAATTATGTGAACTTCTTTAACTCCACGCACTGTACGAGAGAATGTAAATCCATCCTTACCATCTATTTCACCAACCCAGCCACGTTCAGTTTCATCAGAAACTTGGTCAAGCCTTAAGGCAATTTTATTGACAATAGATAGGGCTTTTTGGTTATCACTAAGCGCATTAGCATTAAACGCCCCAGCAATTGCTGCTTGCTCAACAATTGTTTTATTATAAATGTTATTTAGAGCATTTATTGCATGGACAAATTCACGAGAGATTTCGCAGATGTTAAGTAGGTCATTTCCTGCATGGGCAGAGCCTTCTTGTGTAGTTAGCACTCCATCTTCAGAGCCAACCCTAAGAAGATAATCCTCTAGATCTCGTTCGTCCTTTAGATATTGCTCGCTTTGACCACGTTTAATTTTATAAAGTGGGGGTTGAGCGATATATAGGTGGCCACGTTCAATAATTTCATGCATTTGCCGATAAAAAAAGGTTAAAAGAAGGGTGCGGATATGCGCTCCATCAACATCAGCATCGGTCATGATAATGATTTTATGATAGCGTAATTTATCGGCATTAAATTCTTCACGTCCAATGCCAGTGCCAAGTGCGGTTATTAAAGTGCCAACCTGCTCAGAGGAGAGCATGCGATCAAATCTAGCTCGCTCAACGTTTAAGATTTTACCACGAAGTGGAAGCACGGCTTGGGTTGCACGATCACGCCCCTGTTTGGCAGAGCCGCCAGCACTATCCCCTTCCACAATGAAAATTTCAGACTTGGCAGGATCACGCTCTTGGCAATCAGCTAATTTTCCCGGTAGTGAGGATATTTCGAGCGAAGATTTACGCCTTGTTAATTCACGGGCTTTACGTGCCGCTTCACGAGCCGCCGCCGCAGAGGCAACTTTTACAACAATGGTTTTTGCTTCAACTGGGTGTTCCTCAAACCATTGTGATAGCTTTTCGTTAATGCAGCTCTCAACTACTGGCCGAACCTCACTTGAAACTAATTTATCTTTAGTTTGGGAAGAGAATTTTGGGTCAGGGACTTTGATTGATAAAACGCAAGTTAATCCTTCACGACAATCATCACCCGTTAGTGATACTTTTTCTTTTTTTGTAATGCCAGATTTTTCTGCATAACCGTTTACTTGGCGAGTAAGTGCGCCTCGTAGACCAGCTAGGTGAGTTCCGCCATCACGTTGGGGGATATTATTGGTAAAACAAAGGACATTTTCGTGATAGCTATCATTCCACCATAAAGCGGCCTCTACTACAACATCGTCTTTTTCTGCCGTAATAATAATGGGATCAGTTAAGAGAGGAGATTTTGATTTATCAAGATAGCGTACATAGGCCTCTAGTCCACCCTCATAAAACAATAGTGTTTCAACTGGTTCAGGTTGGCGATTATCTCGAAGGATAATATTTACCCCTGAGTTTAGAAAAGCCAATTCTCTAAGACGATGTTCAAGAGTTTTATAGTCAAACTCAATCATAGTGAAAGTTTCACTACTGGGCATGAAGGTTACTTCTGTGCCTGTTTCATCACCACAATCACCAATCACTTTTAGGGGTGCGTCTGCGTCACCATGGGTAAAGCTGATTTCGTGGATTTTTCCGTTGCGGCGGATTTTTAATTTTAACCAAACTGAAAGTGCATTAACAACAGAAACACCAACCCCGTGTAAACCGCCTGAAACTTTATATGAATTTTGATCAAATTTACCGCCCGCATGAAGCTGAGTCATAATGACTTCGGCGGCAGAAATTCCCTCTTCTTTGTGAATATCGGTAGGAATTCCACGCCCATTATCGGTAACAGTAACCGAGCCATCGGGGTTAAGAGTTGCGCTCACTCTATCGGCATGACCTGCTAAAGATTCATCGATAGCATTATCTAGAACTTCATAAACCATATGATGTAAGCCAGAGCCATCATCGGTATCGCCAATATACATTCCGGGGCGTTTTCTAACTGCATCTAGGCCTTTTAAGACCTTGATTGAATCTGCGCCATATTCTTGTTCATCAGTGGTTTTATTATCGCTCATATTTTTTGCCGAATCATGGTGAATGTTTACCCTTGGTTTATAGAACAATTTTGCAAGAAAAGGAATGTTTTGCTGGGGTTATGCAATACTAACTAGCTTGCGTTTATTTGCCCCAATTGCACATCATACATGAGCGCACGATTATTAAGAGTTTCAAATAGCATTTTGTCAGTTCCAGACATCCAGCATTGCGCTTTTAGAGCGTCAAGGCTGTTATATAATGCTTCACGTCTTTGCTCATCAAGATGTGCGCCAATTTCATCAAGCAATAGAATTGGGGTTATGGCACTCATTTTTTTGACTAAACGAGCATGGGCTAGAATTAGGCCAATTAGCAAGGCTTTCTGCTCGCCTGTTGAGCAAAGTGCGGCGGGGATATTTTTTTGCTTGTGAATGACTTTTAGGTCAAGTTTATGCGGCCCTAATGTGGTGCGGCCTGCATTTTTATCATAATGGCGATTATCATGCCAATGGCTAGTTAATTTTGCCTCAAGTGCAGAAGATGATGTTGGCTCATAACCATCTTCAAAAAGGGGTGAAATAGAAAGCTGGCTTGCAGGAAAAGCGTTTTCATCTATGCTTTCATTCACCATACGCTGCAGATGAGATAAACTATCAATACGTGCAAAATATATTGCTGCGCCATAAGTTGCCATTTGGGCTTCAATTGCATTGAGCCAAGCGTTATCACCATTATCACTAAGGATTTTATTACGCTGGCGCATAGCTTTTTCATATTTTGAAATACTATTGCTGTGATCTGGAATAAGTGTGCTTACAAGTCGATCAAAAAATCGGCGGCGATCTGTGTTTGAGCCTCGAAACAAGGCGTCCATATCTGGGGTTAGCCATAAAAGCCGAATATAGCTGCTTAATTCTTGAATAGAATTTGCATTTGCCCCATTTATTCTAACTTTTCTTTTTTCATCAGCACTAATGCCAGTTCCAATATCAACAGGACCTAATGGCGTCTCAATGGTTAGGGCAACCGCCCAGTTTGTATTTATATTAGAATTTCCATCAATTTGGCCAAGGCTTGAAAAACTAGCACGGCGTAATCCTCGTCCGGTGGTGAATAAAGATATGGCTTCTAAAATATTGGTTTTGCCAGCTCCATTTGCCCCACAAAGAACAATATGTGAGTGATTGCAATCTATGGCTGCGCTTGTATATGAGCGAAAATTATTTAGGCGCAGACGTGAAATATAGTGGCTAGGTTGCACTTTACCCTCTTAAGTCTTGACCCTTTTAAATTTTGCTTAATAAACTATACTCGCATTGGCATTAAAACATAAAGCGCATTATCATTTTTTTCTTCATGCACTAAAGTGGGTGAGCCAGAATCATTAAACATAAAGATTATGTTATCTGAGCGAATTTGGGTGATTATATCCAATAAATATTTTGCATTAAAGCCTATTGTAAAATTCTCTTCATCAAATTCAACCTCAAGCTCCTCTGTTGCAATGCCATGGTCGGGGTTTGAAACTGAAAGTTCAAGCAGATTTGTGCCAATGTTTAATTTTACGGCTCTTCCTCCTCGGTCTGAGGCGATGGTTGAAACACGATCAACGGCTGTTGCAAAGTCAGCCTTATTGGCAATCATTTTTTTGTCATTATCTTTAGGGGTTACACGATCATAGTCGGGGAAAGTGCCTTCAATTAGTTTTGATAATAAAACAACAGATCCGATTGAGAAGCTAATTTTAGTGGTTGAGAGTTCAATTTCAACATCACCCTCTTGCCCATCAATTAATTTTTGCACCTCAGCAATTGTTTTGCGTGGAATAATTATCCCCTCCATTCCCTTTGCGCCATTAGGGGCTTTGCTTTGGGCCCGAGCCATTCGGTGACCATCTGTTGCAACTGTGCGCAATAGTGTTTCACCTTCATGCTCAATCGTATGCATATAAATACCATTAAGATAATAACGGGTTTCTTCGTTTGAGATTGCAAATTGGGTGCGCTCGATTAATTCGGCTAATTCTTTGGCAGGAATTGAAAAGCTATGGCTAAAATTATCGCTTTTTAAATCAGGAAACCCGCTTGGGTCTAATGTGGCAAGATTAAAACGAGAGCGAGAAGAAGTTATGGACATTTTATTATCGTCACTTACTTCTAGGTTTATCTCTGAGCCATCGTTTAGTTTTCGTACAATTTCATAAAGAGTGTGCGCTGGAACACTTGTTGATCCATTTTCGCTAACCATTGCGCCTAAATGCTCAGTTACTTCAATATCAAGGTCAGTAGCACGTAAGGTAATGCCATCATCATTAGCTATTATTAGAACATTTGCCAAAATTGGATAAGTATTACGTCGCTCAACTACACGATGTACATGCCCAAGAGATTTTAATAAATGGTTGCGCTCAAGAGTAATTTTCATAATTTAAAATGCCTTAATATAGTAATATGACCGAGTTGCCCAAACCTAAGAAAAATTATATTGGGAGGTGATCTTAAACTTTATCAGTGTGAAAAGGCAAGATCTATATGAAAAGGCAAAATCTAAATTAAAAGGAAAGTTAAAATGATAGCTCTAAAATTTTGCATGCCTTTATTTTAATTTGCTGAGCCTTTATTCTTCAAGCATGCGTTTTAATAGCTCAACCTCTTGAGCTAAATTGCCATCGTCTTTCATCAATTGCTCAACTTTTCTAACCGAATGTAATACCGTGGTGTGATCTCTTCCACCAAAACGGCGGCCAATTTCTGGCAAAGAACGAGAGGTGAGAGATTTAGCAAGATACATTGCAATTTGACGTGGTCGTACAACATCACGTGAGCGACGGGCAGATAAAAGATCAGTGCGAGGGACTTTAAAATGGCGAGAAACGATTTTAAGAATATCCTCGATTTGAACACGGCGAATTTCACGGGCTCTAATAAGATCAGCGAGAGTTTTTTCAGTTAAATCAATTGTAATTGGCTGACCGGTTAGCTGATTTGCAACAACCAGACGGTTAACTGCGCCATCAAGGTCACGGCCATGAGAGATAACCGAATGAGCAATATAATCTAAAACAGCTTCGGGGAAATAAACTCCAGGAAATTTGGAGCTTGCTTGTTCGGCTCTATGGCCAACGATTGAGCGGCGTAGACCTTTATCAAAATTACTAATTGGCACAACCAACCCACCAGAGAGGCGAGATTTAACCCTGTCATCAAGCATATCAAGATCACGAGGTGGTGCATCACCAGCAACAACAACCTGTTTTGCACCACTTATAAGTGCTGAAAGAGTGTGGCCAAATTCTGTTGCCGACTTGCCTTGTAAAAATTGCATGTCGTCAATTAAAAGCAAATCAACTTTACGAAGCCATTCCTTAAAACCAATTGCTGATTGACGCTGAATAGCCGTGATGAAGTGATACATAAAATGATCGGCGGTTAGATAAACGATATTGCAGTTATTTGCAGGATTATTTGCCCCAGCTGCAAAAGCAATAGCATTTAATAGATGCGATTTTCCTAAACCAACACTTGAATGAATATAAACAGGGTTAAAAGTAACGCTATTATTGGCGGCGGCATTGGCAACTTGTTTTGCAACCCCAAGCGCAATTTCGTTTGCCTCACCTGCAATAAAATTATCAAAGGTCATTTTTGGATCAAGCGTGCTACCAAAAAGAGCATTTGGTGGGGTGTTTTTCTTATTTGCTGATGGAATTGAGTTTGCTGGTTTGTTCGTCAAGCTAGCTTCAGCTTTTACTTCTTCAATCTCTTCTTGTGGGGCTGGAGATAGACGTGGTCTAGCTTGACCATTCACCCGAACAGTAAAATGAAGGCTTTTAATCTCGTCATTGTGAGCTTGAAAAGCCTCTAATATTTTGTCGTTATAATTTGATTGAACCCAAGAACATAAAAACCTAGTTGGAACAGAAAGGTGAGCAAGATCATCGACAATTTCTTCTAATTCAAGACGAGCAAACCAAGATGAGTAAACATCTTCACCAACAGAAGCACGCAGGATTGAACAGGTGCGATTCCATAGTTTTGAATTTGTTGCAGCAATTTTTTTTGGGCTAAGGGGCTTGGTTTTTTGAGCGTCTGGCTTTTGTTGATTTAAAGAAGTTTGGGGTTGTTCTATTTTATTTAGGTCTGATTTATTCAAGTCCAATGATTGTGCCGCAACTTCTTGATTCATATTTTTGCCCCTTTTATAATTTGCAACCAGATGGAGTGAAAACCCTCTCCCCATCAAAGTTCATTTGTAAGATTTTTAGATTTTTAAAAAATAAAATGAGCATTAATGCCAAGTTACTAAGTAAAATCCTTTGTTGTTTTTATTTTTAGTAAAAGCATTTTTTAAGAAATGAAATTCTATGGGCAGCTTGTAAAAAGATATTAAAAACTAATGAATTAGCAAAATTTATCTAGCCCGTTTGCTTTGTTTATTTTATGCCCCAATCGTAAATATATTTATTTCTCTTTATTAAATATTCGCAAAATGCCTCATTTTAAAATTTGCTTGATGCGCTTTTTAATTAAGGAAAAATGCCAACTAATAGTATTTTTAAACAAGTGTTGTTGGCTCTATATTAGAGGTCAAAAAATCTATTCGCAATGCGCTATAATCAAATAAAGGGGGTTGACTCAAAACAAAATGAAAATGGGAGTTTTAGAAAAGTGTTAATAAAAAATTAACTTGTTGACTCGTAACGATTTATCAAAAAAACTATTGTTTTTTAAAGAAAATTCTTGACATAAAAGTCAGTAGTTTTTGATTAAAGAATCGTCAATGGAATTAAAGTTAGAGGATTTATATAGAGCTTTTGGTTGGAAATTTCTCTAAAGAATTTTAAAATTTAAATTGTACAGAATTAAACATTAGGTCAATAATTATAGTAGCAAAAATTAGAGTTTAATTGCCCAATAAAAAAGCCCCCAAAAATGGGAGCTTTAAAAAATAATCACAAAGATGATTATAAAATTTATGCTAGTGCTTTAATTCTGCTTGAAAGGCGAGAAACCTTGCGTGAGGCATTGTTGCGATGAATAATGCCATGAGTTGCAGCACTTTGAATTAGTGGCTGTGCGTCTTTAAGTGCTTGTTGAGCGACTTTTTGATCGCCTGAGGCAATTGCTTCTTCAACCTTACGTACGAAAGTACGCATGCGAGAGCGACGGGCTTTGTTAACTGCTGTTTTAGCGGCGATCTTACGAACTGCTTTTTTAGCCGATGATGTGTTGGCCATGAAAATCCTCTTAAATAAACAAGTGTAACGGCTCTTATTAAAAGCCGCAAAATTTATTGGGTTATAGTGTGGCTTATAGCTCTAAGTCAACTGGTTTGTTTTGACATTTATCACAATAAAAACTTGAACGCCCTGATTGAGTGATTTTCTTTATTATTCCAGAGCAGTTCTCTTTGTTGCAGGGCTGGTTAGTTCTGCCATAAACATCAAATGAATGTTGAAAATATCCTTGCTCTCCATTGGCATTTGTAAAGTCTTTTAAGCTAGAGCCACCTGCTTTTATTGCTTGATTAAGTATAGAAATAATTGCTGGCACTAATATCTCAAGTCGTTCATCTGGTTTATTATTTTTATCGATAAGAGATTTAATTGGGGTTTTTGGATGAATTCTTGCTTGCCACAATGCCTCACACACATAAATATTGCCAAGCCCCGCAATGATTGTCTGGTCAAGTAGGGCGGTTTTAATTGGCAGGTTACGCCCCTTAAATTGCTCAACTAGATAAGCCGTGTTAAAATGATTGCTAAGCGGCTCAACCCCAAGTTTTGCTAAAAATCTATTATTTGAAATATCAGAACTTATATCCATAAAACCAAAGCGGCGTGGATCGGTATATATAAGAGTAAGATTTTTATATTCTTGATGATGAAGAGAAAAAATTACATGCTCATGTTTTTTGGCTTGGTGGTTTGCAAAGTCTTTTATGATCTTAAAACTTCCGCTCATGCCAAGATGGCTTATTAGAGTATCATTATTTGAAAGCGAAAATAATAGATATTTTGCTCGACGAGAAATGTTTATAATTTCCTGTCCCTCAAGTTTTTTTGCAAAATTCTTCTCAAAATCAAAACGAAGATTCTTTCTTTTTAGAATGACTTCTTTTATTGTTGCGTGTTGTAAAAATGGAGCAAGGCCTCTAATCGTGGTTTCAACTTCGGGTAATTCGGGCATTTGCTTTTCTTTTATATAAGAGATTGAAAATGAGTGGTTGGAAAATGGTGTGAGTTTAATATAGAATATAAATAATTCTATGAGTTGAGCAAAGTTTTTTATATGAATAGTTTAAAAAAGACCACCCATTTTGGCCAAAAAACGGTGGCGTTAGAAGATAAGCAAGCTATGGTCAATGCTGTGTTTGATGGTGTTGCATCTCGTTATGATTTGATGAATGACTTAATGAGCGGAGGCGTGCATCGCATTTGGAAAGATATTATGGTTACGGCTTTATCGCCGCCAAAGCAGGGCAAATTAGCCTATAATGTCTTGGATATGGCTGGAGGAAGTGGCGATATTGCACGGCGGATTATTGAAGCTAGTTTTGGGCATGCAAATGTTATGGTATCTGACATTAACGAAGAAATGCTGGCGGTTGGAAAAGAGCGGGCAAAAAGCTGGCGATATCCAGAGCAGGTAAATTTTAAACAAGCAGATGCACAAGAGCTTCCATTTGATGATGAGAGTTTTGATGCCTATACGATTTCTTTTGGAATAAGAAATGTGCCGCAAGTTGATTTGGCACTAAAAGAGGCTTTTAGAGTTTTAAAAAGAGGGGGGCGGTTTTTATGCTTGGAATTTTCAAATGTTGATGTTCCTTTGCTTGATAAAATATATGAAAAATTCTCTCACTCGCTAATTCCTGCAATTGGGCAAGCCGTTGCTGATGATAAAGACAGCTATCAATATCTTATCGAAAGCATAGAGCAGTTTCCAACAGCTGAAAAATTTACAAATATGATTAGTGATGCTGGATTTTCACGAGTATCACATACTCCATTAACAGGTAATATTGCGGCACTTCACTCTGCTTGGAAATTATAGATGCAAAAAAACCATAGAATTGAAAGCTAGAATATAATGAGTTTATTTGCTTATGGGCGGTTATTAAGGGCTGGTTTTGTGTTGGTGAGAGAGGGGGTTTTCTCGCTAGTAAAAACTAATACTCTGCCTAATTCAGCAAAGTCTGCTATTTGGTTTTTAAGGCTTTTTGAGCGTAGATCAGTTAAAAAAACAGGTCGGGTTGAGCGTTTAAATATAGCCTTGCATAAATTGGGGCCAACTTATGTGAAATTTGGTCAGATATTGGCTACAAGGCCAGATATTGTTGGGGCTGAAGTTGCTGCTGATTTGAGCTTATTGCAAGATGCAATGAAGCCTTTTGATGAAAAATTAGTTCCCAATATTATTAAGATGGCTCTTGGTGAGAGGGCTGATGGTATTTTTGATTTATCTGCCCCAATTGCCGCAGCTTCCATAGCGCAAGTTCATAAGGCAAAGCTAAGACTTGAAAATGGGAAAGAAGAAATTGTTGCGATAAAAATTCTTCGTCCAAATGTTGAGAAGCGTTTTGCAAAAGATATAAAAAGTTATTATGCGGGGGCAAAATTGGCTGAGAGGCTAATACCTATTATGAGGCGATTAAACCCTTTAAAGGTAGTTAAAATTCTTGACCATTCAGCTAAACTTGAGCTTGATTTGCGTTTTGAGGCGGCCTCAATTTCTGAATTTGCTCAAAATATCGAGCATGATGAGGGCTTTGAAGTCCCAAGCGTTAAATGGCAGCATATTTCAAAAAATGTCATGCTGACTTCGTGGGTTGATGGTGTGCCAATTCGTGAAGTTGAAAAAATTGGCAAGGCTGGGGTTGATAGAAAAAAACTAGCCACCCATTTAATGCAGAGCTTTTTGCGCCATGCTATTAGAGATGGGTTTTTTCATGCTGATATGCACCCTGGCAATCTTTTTGCAAACCCAAAAACTCATGGGGTAATAGCGGTTGATTTTGGCATTATGGGGCGAATTGATAAAAAAGAGAGGCGGTTTTTAGCTAATTTGATTTATGGTTTTATCAAGCGTGATTATAAAAAAATTGCAAAGCTCCATTTTGATATTGGCTATGTACCTAAAACTCAATCTGTGGACGATTTTGCGCTTGCATTGCGCTCAATTGGTGAGCCGCTTCAGGGGCAGAAATCAAAAGATATTTCTATGGCAAGCCTGCTTTCGCAACTTTTAGCCATTACTGAATTGTTTGATATGGCGACTAGGCCAGAATTAGTTTTGTTGCAAAAAACCATGGTTTTGGTTGAGGGTGTCGCACGAAATCTTGATGAGGATTTGAACTTTTGGGAAATTTCAGAGCCAGTGGTGCGAGAATGGCTGGTTGAGCAAGCAGGGCCAAAGGGAAAATTTGAACAGCTTAAAGAGAATTTTGAAGTTTTAAATCACACTATTGCAAAATTCCCCTTGATGGTTGAACGAGCTGATAAGATTATGTTTGATATTGAGGAGGCAAAAGCAAAGAAAAACAATCAATATTTACTATTTATTATTGCTGGCTTTGGACTAATTTTTGCTTTTTGGGCTTTATCATCATGAGTATTAATCCAATAAAAATAGATTTTCTTTGGCTAGAACATGGCAAGGGGCTTAGTGTACCAGCTCAACAAAGTGATGGGGCGGCTGGGCTTGATATTTGTGCCGCACTATTAAAAAGCGAAACCATTGTCATTGAGCCTAAAAAATACGCATTTGTGCCAAGTGGACTTTGTATAGCTTTACCCAAAGGATATGAAGCACAAATTAGACCCCGATCTGGTTTGGCGGCAAAATATGGTGTCACGGTTTTAAATTCACCAGGGACGATTGATGCAGATTATCGAGGTGAAATAAAAGTCATTCTTATCAATCATGGTGAGGATGATTTTGTTGTAAAACGTGGTGATAGAATTGCACAAATGGTGATTGCGCCAGTTAGTTTTGTTGAGTTCGAATTAAGGACAAAATTAGATGGTACAAGACGTGGTACAGGCGGATTTGGCTCTACTGGGAAAGTGTGAGAGAAAGTTATGAATAGGTTTTTTTATCAAATATTTTCAATGTTAGTGATTGGTTTTTTTTGTGCAGCCCCTGCATTTTCAGGAGATCGTGCATTATTGGACGTGATTGGTTATTCAAAAGATGCCAGATATTTTGCTTTTGAAGAATTTGGTATTCAAGATGGGTCAGGTTTTGCCTATTCGTCGATTTATATTGTTGATTTAAGCGATGATAGCTGGGTTACTGGTACGCCAATTAAGGTTTTAGAAGAATATGATGAAGCGACATACGAAGTAGAGCCGATAGATACTGGTAAATCGATAAATATTGTGCGTCAGCTTTCATCGCAAAAGGCTAAACCAAGAATTGATGGGTTAAGCATTTATCGCCCCGCACATGAGTTGGCGCAAAATGGTGATGGAGCAGTAACAAATGAAGAGATTGGGTTATCATTAAAGTTTGGTCTGCCAGCATATGGTTTAAATGCAATTGTGGGTGAATATGAAATATCGTTAGATATTTTTAAAACTCATAGTGCGCTTTCTTGCGTTGACTATGCGGGCGAAGAGCCGATGGGATTTTTAGTTAAATTAAAAGACGAAAATCAAGAGGTGAAAATTGTTTATGAAGATGAAGTGTTAGCACGCTCTCGTGGTTGCCCAATAACCTATAAAATTCATTCAGTATATGTCCCCTTTGAGGCGGTTGATATTTCATCAGCGGTGGCTTTAATCTCAGTTTATGCCTTTGGGTATGAGGGGGCTGACAGGCGTTTTGTTGCAATACCGATTGGAAATAACTAGGAAAAAATATGACTTTATCAGGGGAAGAAGCAAAACGCTATGCACGCCATATTGTGCTTAAAGGGGTTGGCGGACAGGGTCAGCAAAGGTTAAAAAGCTCTAAGGTTTTAATCATTGGTGCGGGCGGGCTTGGATCACCTATTATTGCATATTTAGCAGGGGCTGGAGTTGGCACTATCGGCATTGTTGATAATGATGTTATCTCGCTATCAAACCTGCAACGTCAAGTCATTCATACAACGAATGGGGTTGGGGTTTCAAAGGTTAAAAGTGCAAAAGATTTTGCCCTATCGCTTAACCCTGAGATAAAAATCAATATTTATAATGAGCGAATAAAAAGAGAAAATGCCAAGCAGATAATTGCTGATTATGATATTGTGGTTGATGGATGTGATAGTTTTGAAACTCGCCTAGTGGTAAGTGATGCGGCGCAAGAGGAGAAAAAATATCTTGTTGCTGGAGGGGTATCGATGTTTGATGGGCATGTGAGTGTGTTTGCACCTTTTTTAAAAAATAAAAATGACAAATATAACCCAAAGTTTAAAGACCTTTATCCCGATGTTCCAACTAATGCCAAGCTACCAGCTTGTGAGGAAACAGGTGTAATTGGGGCAGTTACAGGAGTTATTGGAACTTTAATGGCAATGGAAGTCATTAAGGTGATCGTTGGGTTGGGTGATCCTTTAATTGGGCGGTTGTTGCTTTATGATGGCTCAAGCGCAAAATTTTCTGAAATTAAATATGGCTAAAAATATGAGCATGGCTTAGTCTTTATTTTAAGAGAAAATAAATTTATTAGAGCATTTTTATGGCGCAAGCTCCTTATAATTCCCAGACTAGCAATGACACGCAAAAACCCACGAAACTTAGGCCTGCGAAATCCAAGCCTGTAAAGTCAACAACAACTCCTATGATGGAGCAGTTTTTAGAAATTAAGGCCAATAATCCAAATTATTTATTATTTTATCGTATGGGTGATTTTTATGAGTTGTTTTTTGAAGATGCAATAATTGCCTCTGCCGCATTGGGTATTGCCCTCACTAAACGGGGCAAACATAATGGGCAGGATATTCCAATGTGTGGCGTGCCTGTTCGGGCGCATGATATATATTTAAAAAAGCTAATTGGGCTTGGTCATAAGGTTGCATTATGTGAGCAAATGGAAGACCCAAAAGAGGCCAAAAAACGTGGTGCAAAATCTGTTGTAAAACGTGATGTTGTTCGTCTGATTAGTTCAGGCACAATTACTGAAGATGATTTGTTGCCTGCGCATTCAAATAATTTTCTTTGTGCGTTAGCAATGGTGGGGCAAAAAGAGTTTGCACTAGCTTGGGCAGATATTTCTACTGGTGAAACATGGGTAAGCGAAGTTGAAAAGCAAGATATTTTTGATGAGTTAGCAAAAATCAACCCTGCTGAAATATTGATAAGTTCAACTTTGTTTAAAAAACTTGAGGCTAGTGAAGTTTTTTCAAGTGAGATGCTAAGCGTTATAACTCAACTTGATCCCCAAAATTTTGATAGTGAAAAAGCATTAATTGATTTGAAAATGGTGTTTAGTGAGTTTGATCCAAATTCATATAGTCGCCATGCAAGATCGGCACTTGGGGCATTGGTTTCTTATGTAAGTTTTTCGCAAAAAACGGGTGCGGTTGTTTTACGAAGCCCAAATGTTGAAAATTCACAAAGTTTGATGGCGATTGATAGTGCAACTCGCTCATCACTAGAATTATTGCTTACAAATAGGGGTGAGGCAAAGGGGTCTTTAAAAAGCATTATTGATAAATGTGTAACAGGGGCAGGCTCTCGTTTGTTAGCACGAAGACTTGCTTCTCCACTTTTAGATAAGGGAGAAATAATAAAACGCTTAGATATGGTAGAGGCGATCTATCAAGATATAATTTTTGGCGATAATTTACGTCAAGATTTACGCCAAGTGCCAGACATATCACGCTCTCTTACACGCCTATCGTTAGATCGGGGTGGGCCTAGAGATTTGTTAAGTCTTGGATATGCAATAATTGGGGCATTTCATGTTAGTCAAAAAATCCTAAATAAAGGAGATTTGATGAGCGATAAATTACCAATTGGATTGCAAGAAATAGCTTTTTGCCTAGCTGATTTGCCACAAGAATTATCTCAAAAATTAATGTCGGCCATACAAGAAGATCCGCCGCATTTAATTAAAGATGGTGATTTCATTAAACAAGGGTTTGATGAAGATTTAGATCAGCAACGTATTTTAGCACAAAAAAGCCGCACTATTGTTGCGCAATTACAAGAAAGTTTAAGCCAAAAGACTCAAATTAAATCGCTCAAGATAAAATATAATAGAATGCTTGGTTATTTTGTTGAAATTCCAGCAGCGCACGGAGCAAAATTATTACAAGAGCCGTTTAGCTTAGATTTTATTCATCGCCAGACCATGGCAAATGTAATGCGTTTCACAACAGTTGAGCTTAGTGAGCTAGAGGGAAAGATTGCCAGAGCGCAAGATGCTGCTATAAAAATTGAAAATGATATTTTTATAAAGCTAAAAAATGAAATTCTAGCAAATACTAATGTATTGCGTTTAGCTTCTGATGCGTTTGCAAAACTTGATGTAACAATTGCTCTTGGGCGGTTGGCGGCTCAAAGTGAATTTTGTCGTCCTGTTATTGATAATTCGCTTG
>JAMONZ010000011.1 GCA_027066315.1 Hyphomicrobiales bacterium | reverse complement strand
AAATCGTCATTCCCTAGCCTTAGTGAATTAAAATTTTTAACTAAGAAAAATGGCATTTAGCGTTGCCTTATGCTTTTAATCGCTTTGTAATGGCCTCATAACTTGGCATATTCTCCAATGGCCCAACACCGGCAACACTAAGAACAGCATTTTCAAGAATATCCTTTGCTACCTCTTTAACTCGTGCTGCAGAAATTTTACTTATTCTCTCCACCGTTTCAGCCATAGGGATTGGGCGACCCCATAAAATTTGTTGCCGTGCAAGTTGAGAAGCACGAGCAGAAGGGTTTTCAAGCGACATTAACAAACCAGCTCTAATTTTATTTCGAACCCGCATAACCTCGCCATCATTAATGTCATCAACAGCTCTTTTAAGTTCATCAATGATAACCATCATCAACTCACCAACAAGTTCTGGACCAGTGTCCGCTGCAACGCCAAACACACCACTATCAGCAAAAGCCCAATGAAAAGCATATACTGAATAACAAAGACCACGCTTTTCACGTATCTCTTGAAATAGACGAGAGCTCATTCCTCCGCCCAATATTTCTGTAAGAATTTGCGTGGCATAAAACCCATCACTATTATATGCACGCCCCCCCATTCCTATAATAACATGAGCCTGTTCATGTTTAGATATATGCCGTTTATCTCCACCAACATAAGTTGCCTTTTTTGGTTTTGGTGCGCCGCTTATTGCTATATCTGAAAAACTTTGTTCAATTTTTCGAACCAATTCATCATGATTTATATTACCAGCAGCCGCCACAATCATCTTATCACCAACATAATTTCTATCCATATAAGAGCGAATAGCCTTGGGGGTAAAACTTTTAACAGAGTTTACTGTGCCAAGAATTGGTCGGCCAATTGCTTGATCTGGATAGGCCACTTGTAAGAATAAATCATGCACCAAATCATCAGGATCATCATGAGAAGCACCAATTTCTTGCTCAATCACTTGTTGTTCACGAGAGAATTCTTTTTCATCAAAAGTTGAATTTTGCAAAATATCGGCCAATATATCAGAAGCAAGCCCAACATCATCTTTTAAAATTCTAGCAAAATATCCAGTATGCTCAATTGAAGTTGAAGCATTAAGATCACCACCAACATTTTCAATTTCTTCTACTATTTGCTTAGCAGAGCGTGTTTTTGTACCTTTAAAAGCCATATGTTCAAGCATATGGGAAATACCATGCTCATCTTCATTTTCACAACGAGAGCCAGACTTAACCCAAATACCAATAAAAGCACTTTCTAGGTGGGGCATATTATCGGAAATAACGCTAATACCATTCTTTAATTCTGTAACTCTAACTTTCACTAACAAGACTCCGTAACTGAAATTCTCTCAAGAATATAATCCTCAATAATTTTTTGATCGTTTTCTAAAACATCAAAGCGTTCAGGTTTTTCAAATAAATCAGCTAAAAATTCAGGTAAAACAGGCTCAACCCCAGTTGCAATTTTCACCGCCTGTGGGAATTTAGCAGGATGGGCAGTTGACAGGCTTATCATCACCCTGTCCTTATTTTTCAATTGCCGAGCAACAAACACTCCAACCGCTGTATGCGGATCAAGTAAATACCCGCTTTCTTTTTCACAACCCCCCATGGTCGCAATAACTTCATCTTCACTAGCCTTAAGCGCATTGAAGTTTGAAACAATATCAGCAAGAGCTTTTTGCGGAATGCTAAATCCGCCAGATTGTTTTAAGCTATCCATTAAACGATTTAAATCTTCACTATTGCGCCCAAGAGCTTCAAATAAAAGACGCTCAAAATTAGATGATACCGCAATATCCATTGATGGCGAAGTGGTTGGTTTTACTTCTGACGCTTCATATTTTCCACTTTTTAAAGTGCGAGCTAAAATATCATTTTCATTTGTAGCAATGTTTAATTTGCCAATTGGCAAGCCCATTTGTTTTGCCGCATAACCTGCAAAAATATCCCCAAAATTTCCTGTCGGAACGCTAAAATCAACTTCTTTATATGGTGAACCTAAATCACTAGCGGCTTTAAAGTAATAAGTAATTTGCGCTAAAATCCGCCCCCAGTTAATTGAATTAACTCCTGATAAAGCGGTGTTTTCTTTAAATTCTTTATTTCCAAACAAGCCCTTTACTATAGTTTGGCAATCATCAAAATTACCCTTTAGGGCAATATTGTGGATATTATCCTCTAACACACAAGTCATTTGACGACGCTGCACTTCAGAAGTGCGCCCTTTTGGGTGAAGAATAAAAATATCAATATTATCACGACCACGAAACGCTTCAATTGCTGCTGAGCCTGTATCACCAGATGTAGCTCCAACAATTGTTGCTCTTTGGTTTCTTTTGACTAAAATATGATCCATCACCAATGCTAAAAACTGCATCGCAACATCTTTAAAAGCCAAAGTTGGGCCATGAAATAACTCAAGAATAAAATGGTTAGGCTCAAGCTCAACCAATGGAGTTATTGATGGGTGATTAAACCCACTATATGCTTTTTTAACAATATCTTTAAACACATCATGTTCAATTTCATCACCAATAAATCTAGTCATAATTGCAAAAGCAATCTCACTAAATGATTTATTCGCAAAACTAGCAATTTCTTCGTTAGAAATTTGTGGCCATTCTTGCGGTAAATAAAGTCCACCATCTTGCGCTAGCCCTGCAAGAATAGCATCACAAAACCCCAAGGTTGGAGCATTGCCACGTGTAGAGATATATTTCATCTTAAAAACTCTTATTCATTAATGAGAAACACTCTTAAAGACATGTACGCCCAAGGGCAAGACTATATGAGCAAGACTGATATATAATTCATTCTTGTTATCCAATATAAAACCGCCTCATTATTGCTTTTATTTAGAATTTAGTTGACCAATTACCCATCAAGAAAATACTATATTTACTTAATCATTGTTTTGGAGAACAAATAAAGTGCCTAATAAACTTTTTCATCTTTTTGCTATTATAAGTAGTTTTATTGTCATCTTTCTTTTTTCTGGCTCAACAACGCTAGCTCAAGGCGTGGTTAAGGCACAACATGGAGATTGGCAAATAAGTTGCGACACCCCCCCAGGGGCAAGTTTTGAGCAATGCGCTCTTATCCAAAACCTAACTGCTGAAAATCAGTCCAATATTGGGCTTTCTGTTATTGTTTTAAAAACGGCTGATAAGCAAGCCAGCTTATTAAGAATTTTAGCTCCGCTTGGTATTTTACTGCCAAATGGTTTGGGTCTAAATGTTGATGGCAAGGATATGGGACGTGTAGCATTTGTGCGCTGCTTACCAAGCGGCTGTATTGCTGAAGTAATTATGGACGATAACCTTATAAATACTCTCTCAAATGGTGAGAATGCAATTTTCATCATATTTAAAACTCCCGAAGAGGGTATTGGCATTCCTGTTTCCCTAAATGGTTTTGCAAACGGTTATAATAGCCTTCCTTAAACTCATGAAATGATAATATATGTCGAAAGCGGTATTCACCACTGGCTCAACAATGCGCCATGTTTTAATAATGACCTCAACATCTGCCATAGGCTTAATGGCGGTGTTTTTTGTTGATGCAATTTCGCTTTATTACATTTCCCTACTAAATGACACCTCCCAAACGGCGGCCGTTGGCCGTGCTTCTTATATAATTGCTTTTATTATTGGCATTTCAATTGGCATGATGATTGGTGCTTCAGTAATTGTAGCTAGATCACTTGGTGCAGGAAAAGAAGAGCAAGCATATTCCTACGCTGGTACAGCAATCATTGCTTCTTTTTTATTCAATGCAATAATCGCTACCATTTTGCTATTATTATTAGACCCATTATTAGCTTTGCTTAATACCCATGGTGAAACACTTGTTCATGCAAAAACCTATTTAACTATTATTTTACCCACCACTCCATTTTTTGGAATTGGGGTTGTTGCTATGGGAGTTTTACGAGCTAAGGGCGATGCAAAAAGAGCTATGTTTATAACTCTTGCAGGAGGTATTCTTGTTGCCATTTTAGATCCAATATTCATTTTTACACTTGGTCTAGAAATAAAAGGCGCAGCAATTGTTGTTGCTATAGTAAGAGTTGGCTTTGCCTTC
>JAMONZ010000010.1 GCA_027066315.1 Hyphomicrobiales bacterium | reverse complement strand
ATTCTCCAAAATTTACTATATCTCTATTTAGGCTAGGATTTGTTTATTTTCAATGAAGCAAAAATATTATTGCTTAATTTTTGATTTTATTTCTTTGCGTAATATTGTTCGCTCACGATTTGATACGCCAATTAACTCGGCAATGCGCCAAACCATATTATCTTCAAGTTCGTGATTATAACCATCAGCAAAGGTAACTTGCCAAAGAAGGCGAATGATATTTATGCGCTCCTCTTCCTCTAATTTTGAAAGAGATGAGGTAAATTGATAAAAATCGACCGCTTGGTTGTCGGCCCTTGTTGCCTCTTCAATCAGCAAGGAAACTTGCTTTTTATCAAGACTAAAATGCGATGTTAATATTTCATTTATAGCTGTTTGTTCTGTATCAGTGATAACTCCATCAACTGCTGCAAGATGAATTAGCAAAGCAGCTAGCGCAATATTGGTATCAGGAGTTTTAATTTCTTGCTTTGGCTCTTTGAACAATTTGCTTATGGCTTCAAACATCGGCATTTTTCTTTTCAGTTTTTGTATTTGATTGTTTCTCAATATTAGGTTTTTTTTCTAGATTGTCCATTTCATCATCTAGTAAAATACGTAATGCTGCGCCTTCAAGGTCATCGAATTGACCAGATTTTAGTGACCATAAAAATGCACCAAGGCTGAGTAGCCCTAAAAAAAGTGCTAATGGAATTAAAAAAAGTACGGTACTCATTGGGCAGCTGCCTTTGAAATATATGGATCGTTAGGAATAATAATTTTGGTGTTTTTTGTAATTATTTTATTGCCGCCAATGCGCAATCTCAAAGCGTTAAGTGTTACTAATATAGAGGAAGTTGACATAACCAAAGCAGCAATAAGTGGGGTTACTTGCCCACTTACTGCCAATGGCACTGCAATAAAATTATAAATTATTGCAAGGCCAAAATTTTGCATAACAGTATTGGCAGTGCGTTTTGCTATATGAAATGCAAAGGGAATGGCATCTAATGTATTGTGAGTATAAATAAAGTCAGCGGCATTGCGGCCAATATCAGCAGCACTTGATGGAGCCATAGAAACATGAGCAGCCCGTAGGGCGGGTGCATCATTCAGCCCGTCGCCCACCATTAAAACATCATCTCCAGCTTTGCTATAGTTTTGCAAAATTTCTAATTTATCTTTTGGGGTTAAGCTATAACGTGCATCATCAATGCCAATTTCTTTTGCTAAAGACATGACGGGTTGTTTTTTATCACCAGATAAAAGCACAAGTTTGAGCTTGTCTTTTTTGAGTAAATCAATGGTATGTTTTGCTTCAACCCTAGCTTTATCTACAAAGGTAAAGCCAGCAACCGCTTTGCCATTATGGCTTAGCCATACGCTTGAACCAGCTTGAGAGTTTTTTATATCTTGAGCATTACAAAATTCTGCTCGCCCTAACCGCCAAGTTCCGTTTTTTTGCTCAGCTTCAATGCCAAAGCCGGGGACTTCTTTTGCCCCCTCTATTGCTTTGACATTACTAATGGAATTAGCAAGTGCTACTGAAAAAGGGTGACGTGAGCTTGCGCCAAGGTTGGCAGCAATTTGTTGCATTTTATTATCACCAAAAAACTGACCTATAAATGCTGGTTGCCCTTTAGTAAGAGTGCCAGTTTTATCAAAAGCAATGCGATTGATGGTTGCTAGTCTTTCAAGTGCTGCGCCATCACGCATCATTATGCCATTTTCGAATAATCTTCCAGAAGCAACTACATGGGCAATTGGCACAGCAAGGGCCAAGGCACATGGGCAGGTGACGATTAAAACGGCAATGGCATTAACAGTGGCAATATGCCAATCTCCGCTTATAAATCCCCACCCTAAAAATGTTCCAAATGATAAGATGTGAACGGCAGGGGCGTAAATTGCGGCCGCTCTGTCTGCAATGCGTTTATAGCCAGCTTTTGATCCCTCTGCTGCTTCCATTAAAGAAATCATACGAGCTAAAAAACTATCTGCCGCTGGTTTTGAGGCTTTTATGATAATAACGCCAGAAAGATTTGCAGAACCTGCTAAAAGTTCATCGCCTTTAGTAATTTTTTGCGGTACAGATTCTCCTGTTACTAGTGATAAGTCGGCATCTGATGTGCCTGATATTATTTCGCTATCAATGGGTATGCGCTCGCCCGCACCAATTTCTAAGATCATTCCCTTTTCAACTTCGTTGATTGCAATGAGTTCACGGCGGCCATCATCAAATAAACGCATTACATTTCGTGGAGCAAGCCGAGCAAGATTGCGTACTGCGGATCGGGCTTTTTCACGCATTAAATGATCGAATGTGCGTCCAATTAGCAAAAAGAATAAAAGCGTTACTGCGGCATCAAAATATGCCTCTTGTGAAGAATTAAAAGTTTCAAATAAAGAAAGCAATAAAGCCAATATCACCCCTAAGGAAATTGGCACGTCCATGTTTAATGCGCCATGTCTTAGAGCTGAAAAGGCCGAGCGAAAAAATGGCTGGCCAGCATAGGCAACTGCAGGAATTGCAATGATTGCAGAAATCCAGTGGAATAAATCACGAGTAATAGCATCTGCCCCAGACCAAACTGAAATTGAAAATAACATGATATTACCAGCAGCAAATCCAGCAACTGCTAAAGCACGCACTAGACCTGCTAAAGTTTTATCGCCTTTATTATCAAGATCAGGATCAAGTAAAAAAGTGCGATAGCCACGTTTCATAATGGCTTTTGTAATATCAGATGGGCGGCCAGAACCAGCGAGAAAGCTAACTCGCACACGTTTTGTTGAAAAGTTCACTCTAGCATTTTCAACCATATCAAGTTTATTAAGGCTAGATTCAATCGATTGAATGCAGGCCGCACAACTTACATCTGGCACGGCCATTTCTAGTTGCAAAAGGCCGTTTTTTAGTTCGCGCGAGGCGAGCAATAATGTTTCGTCATCGGTTTCAGGTGACGTTATTGCATCAACAGACTGCTCAACCCCTGGTGCGCAACAGCTCATATTATTTCTCTAGTTTGATTTGATAGCTTTGTTCAAAAACGCTTTCATCTGCTAATTTTGCATTAATAAAAACATTCCAAATCCCGCTAGCTAATTTTGCTGGTGCAGAATAATTTCCATCTTCATTTTTGCTTAAAATCAGCTGAAGCTCACCATCAACCCCAACAACACGATTGACCTGTAAATTTACTTGTTTTGCATCAATTGTGACATTGTTTTTATCTCTAAGAGAAAAAATTAAATTATCATTTTCATACTTAATGCTCGAGTTCCAGCCTAAGCTATGCTGAAGACGAGAAGTTGCGAGCTTTGTATTATACTCTTGGCTAGCAACATAGGTGTTTTTTACTACTAAGCCAGTCCAACTTTTTTTTGCTGAGATCGCCATGAACAAATTCATGCCAAATATTACGGCAAAAAAACTGACAGTGATAATAAGCATATGCCAACCAGTAAATGTCCATTGCTTTTTTTCATTTTGAGCGTTCATGATTATTCCTTAATTCCATATCTATTTTTTTGGTGCTTCAAATATTACTTTGGTTGAAGCTGTTTCATCATTTGCAATATTGTTAACGGTTAATAAAAAGTCAGACCGACCGGCTTTGACGCTATCTTTGTCAACTCTAATATAAAGCCTTACCGGCAATACTCTATCTGGCTCAAGATCAAGTGTAATAGTGGGTGTGGCTTCATTGCCTGATCCGCCAAGTGACATTGAAGCGTTATCTAAACCCTCAATTTCTAATTCCACAGTTCTAAGATGTGGTGTCATGTTAAGAATTTTTACATCATAGCCATTTCTTATAGCACCATCTGAAAGCATTACAAAACGTGGGTTACGATCTCGTAGTACATTTAAATCAAGCGGGCTTCTGGTGGAGAGAGAAAGCAACATTGCTAAACCAATCGTACCCCAAACCAAGAAATATAATAATGTGCGAGGGCGGAATATTGAACGCCAATTTGTATGTTTAAATGCAGATTTTATTTTGCCTGTTTTACTATCTCTAACTTTTGATACATCAATTGCCTCTAGTGCCTGATGTGTTGGAGTTCCTGCGTGAGAGTAAGCTCCTGAAGTGGCAATGTCCATATTCTCGTTATAATAGTTGAAGGTGGTATA
>JAMONZ010000009.1 GCA_027066315.1 Hyphomicrobiales bacterium | reverse complement strand
GGCAATGGTTAGCGCAACTGATGTGCGCCCAGCTTCAAAAGAACAAGTAGCCTCGCTTGGTGCAAAATTTATAGCGGTTGAGGACGAGGAATTTAAACAAGCAGAAACAGCTAGCGGTTATGCCAAGCCAATGAGTGCTGCTTATCAAAAAAAGCAGGCTGAACTAACCGCATCTCACATTGCAAAACAAGATATTGTTATCACCACGGCTCTTATACCGGGGCGGCCAGCACCAAAACTCATTAGCAAAAAAATGGTAGAATCGATGGCCGCTGGCTCAATCATTGTTGATTTAGCAACTGAACGTGGCGGCAATTGTGAATTAAGCAAGCCAGATAAAGTGGTAGTGCATAATGATGTTACCATAATCGGCTATACTAATATGGCAGGGCGAATTGCCAATAGTGCCTCTTCACTTTATTCACGCAATCTAATGAGCTTTTTAGAAACGCTTATTGATAAAGAAACAAAAGAGCTGAAAATTGATTGGGAAGATGAATTGGTTAAAGCTACTGTCTTGACCAAAGACAAAAAAATTATTCACCCAAATATTGAAGTAAAACCAGTAAAAAAAGCTGCGCCAAAAAAACCGCCCGCTAAAAAAACTACTGCCAAAAAAAATGTTAAAGGAGCAAAATAATGGAACAGGTAATAGATCCATTTTTCTTTAGATTAGCAATTTTCGTCCTAGCGATTTTTGTTGGTTATTTCGTGGTCTGGAGTGTAACTCCCGCACTTCATACTCCTTTGATGAGTGTTACAAACGCAATTTCTTCGGTAATTGTGGTTGGTGCATTATTGGCGGTTGGGGTCAATTTGGTTGAGGGGGCTGGAGTTGCTTCAAAAGTCTTTGGCTTCATCGCTTTAATTTTAGCTAGTGTGAATATTTTTGGTGGCTTTTTAGTTACCCAGCGCATGCTCGCAATGTATAAAAAGAAGGAGAAGTAAAATGATTTCAGCAAATATCGCTTCTGTTCTTTATCTTATTTCGGGTGTTTTATTCATTCTTGCCCTTCGTGGTCTTTCTTCGCCTGCCTCAGCTCGCCAAGGCAATAGATTTGGCATGATTGGTATGAGTATCGCCATTCTAACCACACTTGGTGTGTTAATGCCCATTTCTCCTCTCTCATGGGTGCTAATCCTTGCTGGTCTTGGCATTGGTGGTACAATTGGTGCAGTTATGGCCAAAAAAATTGCTATGACAGATATGCCCCAATTAGTAGCGGCTTTTCACTCATTAGTTGGCCTTTCAGCCGTGTTTGTTGCGCTAGCGGCTTTTTATGCGCCAGCGGCATTTGGCATTGGAGAAATCGGCCATATCCATGCTCAAGCCTTGGTTGAAATGAGCCTTGGTGCGGCCATTGGTGCTTTCACCTTTACTGGCTCGGTCATTGCTTTTCTAAAATTAGATGGCCGCATGTCTGGCACACCAATCATTTTGCCGCTTCGTCATGTTCTTCACTTAGCTCTTGGCGTTTTGTTGGTTTATCTGGTTTATTTAATAATCATGAGCAATGCTGCTTGGCTATTTTGGGCAATCATTGTTGTTGCCTTAGTGCTTGGCGTGTTGATGATTATTCCAATTGGCGGAGCTGATATGCCTGTGGTTGTTTCTATGCTCAATTCTTATTCGGGTTGGGCGGCGGCTGGCATTGGCTTTACGCTGGGCAATACTGCACTTATTATCACAGGGGCATTAGTTGGCTCATCTGGTGCAATTCTCTCTTATATCATGTGTAAAGCAATGAACCGCTCTTTCATCTCGGTGATACTTGGTGGTTTTGGCGGTGATAGTGCAAGCGCAGGTTCAGGTGAAGAAGAAACTCGCCCAGTAAAACAAGGTTCAGCAGAGGATGCCGCTTTCATGATGAAGAACGCCTCAAGAGTAATCATTGTGCCGGGTTATGGCATGGCGGTTGCCCAAGCTCAACATGCAGTGCGTGAAATGGTAGATTTGCTTAAAGAAGAAGGCGTTGAAGTTAAATATGCTATTCACCCTGTAGCGGGTCGTATGCCAGGGCACATGAATGTACTTTTGGCAGAAGCTAATGTACCTTATGATGATGTATTTGAATTAGAGGATATAAATTCTGAATTTGCCCAAACCGATGTTGCGTTTGTAATTGGTGCAAATGATGTAACCAATCCGTCTGCTAAAACTGATAAAACTTCGCCAATCTATGGCATGCCCATTTTAGATGTCGAAAATGCCCATTCGGTATTATTCATCAAACGGGGTATGTCGGCAGGTTATGCGGGCGTACAAAATGAATTGTTTTTTAGAGATAATACAATGATGTTATTTGGTGATGCTAAAAAAATGACTGAAAATATTATTAAAGCACTTGGCCATTGATAAAAGGCTTGGCAATTTGAAAAGAAAATATATGAAAAATATCATTATTTGGGGACTAGTATTTATCGTCTCGCTCTATTTAGGTGCGATATTATTCATCTATAAAAATCAAACCAATATGCAATATTCTCTTGCTGGAGAGGTCTTAAGCCTTAGCGAGGCAGATATTGCAGGTGCAAAATTAATAGTCATTCCTGTTGATATTATGCAAGTGCGTGGTTGGTATCTTGCTCCTAAAGATAATAAACCAACCATTCTTTATTATAAGGGGAATGCGGGTAGTTTTACCGATGAATATTTTAGATTTAAAAAAATGGGTGAAGATGGGTACGGCTTTTTAGCCTTTGATTATAGCGGTTTTCCTATGTCACCAGGAAAGGTTTCACAAAAAGCCTTGCTGGTTGATAGCCTAGCTGTATTTGATTGGCTAAAAGCAAAAGGAGATCCAATAGTAATTTGGGGCAGATCACTTGGTACAGGTCCTGCAAGTTTTGTGGCTGTACGCCGTGAGGCACAAGCACTTATTCTTGAAAGCCCGTTTACTTCAGCTGCAGACATTGCCCAAGAACGCTATCCCTTCATTCCTGTTGCCAAGCTAATGAAAGACAAGTATCCGACAATTGATTGGGTAGAAAAAGTTGATGAGCCGCTCTTTCTTGCTCATGGTGAAAAAGATAAAACTATTCCTATTAGTCATGGCAGAGAAGTTTTTGCAAAAGCTAAAAACCCGCAACAATTATGGATTGTAGAGAATGGCGATCATGATAATTTGTGGGAAAATAATATCTGGCAACAGGTAAAAACATTTATAAATTAATCAGATTTTGTAAATTAACAATAGCTATAGTCAAAGAACTATATTTTACGGTTTTTAAAGCTAACTTTAAACATTTTTACGACCATAAGGCACTACCAAAGTAAATTTCAATCATTAAAATTTATATTGCCGTACCGTAACGTACGGTACGGCAAAGTGAATAAAATAAGTATTATGGCCCGTATGTAATGAAGGTGAAGTAATGCACGGGCTAAGTCAAAAAATGCAAACAGCAAAATATATTATATTTAGCCCGCTTTAAACAATCTCCCAAAAACCTACAAAAAAAGGCCGCCATTGGCGACCTGAAATTCATTGTTTAATTTAGTATTCTAGATACGAAACTAGACTGAGCCACTTTCACGCTGAAGGCGCTTGCGCTCTAGTTTGCGAGCACGACGAACAGCTTCAGCTTTTTGGCGCACACGCTTTTCTGAAGGCTTTTCATAATAATTACGAAGTTTCATTTCACGAAAAACACCTTCGCGTTGAAGTTTCTTTTTAAGCGCTCTTAACGCCTGATCTACATTATTATCACGTACTACTACTTGCAAAGCTCTGTTGCTCCATAAAATTATATAAAAACATTAGCCGCTGAACTACCAGAGCTTGCCTCGCTTGTCTATACTAATAGCCAATTTAAGGTGTTTTTTATTAAGAAAACTGATTTTATTTGGTAACAATATTCAAGTGAGCCATTTTTCGCCCCTCTCGAATTTGCTTTTTGCCATAAAAATGCGGCTGAACACCTGATTTAAGATTTTTATGGGCATCAATTATTTCATCTCCAATGAGATTCTCCATTACAACATCACAATATCTTGTAGGGTCGCCTAAAGGCCAATTACAGATTGCTCTGATATGTTGCTCAAATTGATCGGTAATACAGCCAGCCTGTGTCCAATGGCCAGAATTATGTACTCTTGGCGCAATTTCATTAACTAATAGAATAGGGTTTTGGTCGGCTGACTTTGGATCTGCACTAGTTATAAAAAACTCTACTCCAAGAACACCAACATAATTTAATGAGCCAACAATTTGTTGGGCAATTCGACTAGCTCGCTTTGCAGTAATATTATCAATATTTGCAGGTATTGTGCTGGTTTTTAGAATATGGTTTTCATGTATATTTTCCGCAGGCTCAAAGTCGCGCACTTGGCCGTCTTTATTGCGAGCAATCACCACAGATATTTCACGCTCAAAAGGAATAAATTTTTCTAAAACTAATTCAGAATTTTTCAACTCTTCATACGCCTGTTTGGCCATCTCTAATGAAGAAACTATTCTTTGCCCTTTGCCATCATATCCCATTCTGGTTGTTTTTAGGACTGCTTTTGGGCCAATTTTTAAATAAGCCTTTTCTAAATCCTCAATGGAATTAACAGGTGCAAAACTAGCAATATTAATATCGCTTCGTAAAAGAAATTCTTTTTCCTTTATTCGATCCTGAGAAATAAACAATGCTCGTGAATCGGGTGAAACAGAGCTTATGCTTTCTAAAAATTTGATTGATTTTGCTGGTAAATTCTCAAATTCAAAAGTTATAATATCGCAAGAGTTAGCAAATTTTGTTAAAGCGTTCTCATCATCATATGGTGCAATAATTTTATTAGGAGTTACATCAAAAGCTGGGCTGTTTTCATCAGGGCAAAAAATTATGGTTTTCATGCCCAATTGTGCAGCACTAAGGGCTAACATACGGCCAAGCTGCCCACCGCCAATAATTCCAATGGTTGACCCTATAGGTAGCATTTTTTGGGTTTTCTCACTCATTTAATCAACCGGAAACTGTGCAACAGATGCAGTTTGTTCTTGACGAAATTGCTCTAAATTTTCTTTTATCGTTATGTTACTTAACGATAGCACAGAGGCAGCAAGTAGAGCAGAATTTTTTGCCCCAGCTTCACCAATAGCCAAAGTGCCAACAGGAATGCCAGCAGGCATCTGCACAATCGAAAGCAAGCTATCTTTGCCACTTAATGCCTTAGATTGAATAGGAACGCCAAAAACGGGCAAAGATGTTAAAGCCGCAATCATACCAGGAAGATGTGCAGCCCCGCCAGCTCCTGCAATTATAACATTAAAATTTTGCTCTCTTGCACCAGTTGCAAAGTCATAAAGTCTTTGAGGGGTGCGATGAGCCGAAACAATTTGTGCTTCATACTCTATCTCAAGAATATCAAGGATTTCAGCCGCTTTTCGCATGGTCGGCCAATCTGACTGTGAGCCCATAACAATTGCAACTGGAGGGGAGGTAAACATAGATTAATCTCACTTTTGGGAGCTAATTTAATAAAAAATCATTTATCTCAAATTGATAATAGTTTCAAGTTTCTATTCTTTAATAACAAATATTCTCTTAGGCAATTATATCTGGAAGGATAATTCCCTCCAGCTCAACAATTCTATCTTTAATGTGTAGTTTTCGTTTTTTTATCCGTTGAATAAGCATTTTGTCACTGGTATGGTTTGCAACTAATACACTAAGGGTTGCTTCAAGATCTGAATGTTCTTGCAGTTTTGTTGCTAACTCTAGCCCCAATTTTGCACTCTGCTCTGGTGTTAATTCTAACATTAAAATCCGTCCACAATTATTTCTAAAAAATATAAACTAACATAATTTTATCAAATTTCCTAAAAATTTATGTTTTTCCATCGACATGAATCTATACTTATGGAAAACTGAAATAGTATAATTCGATTTTTTAAAACAAAATGAGGAGTAGTTATGACAGTTCAAAGCCATATAGCCGCATTAGAGTTGCGTCATAAAGATCTAGAGAGCCAATTAGAAGCAGAGCTTGCCCATTCCAGTATTGATGAAGCGGCAATTGTTTTGCTTAAAAAACAAAAACTTGAAGTAAAAGATGAGCTAATAAAGTCGCAAACCAGTATTGTATAATTATTAATCTAAAAAAAAGGCCACGAAGAGTTTCGTGGCCTTAATATTATTTTTCAATTAAATCTCAGTCTTTTTTCAACGACGTAAGATTTGCAAAAACCGAATCAGCGTCAATTTCATCATCAGCAGATATTTTCTTAACATTATCAAGAGTATCAATCGTTACAGGTTTCTCTATACCATCATGAGCTTTTGCTAACGCTTCTTCAGCAGAAAGCAGTTTTGTCCCACGTAGATTATCTGTGTCATCTGGAGTAGTTCCAGCAGCTTTTTTTACTTCCATATCAAGATCAATTTGAGTGCAAAGCCCCAAAGTAACAGGGTCAAGCATAGACAAGTTCGCACTATTCCAATGAGTGCCTTCTCGCACGGCTTCAATGGTAGTTTTTGTAGTTCCAACAAGACGAATGATTGCAGCATCTTTTAATTCTGGATGAGAACGCACGAGCCATTTAATAGCTCCGGGTCGCTCGTTACGTCTAGAAATAGGCGTATATCTTGGCCCTTTGCGTCTTTTTTTAGCTAGTATAACTTTGCTTTCTTTTGGCTTCATGCGATATTTAGGATCAGCTTCAGCCTTGGCAATTTCTTCTTTATCTAATTGGCCATTGTTAATCGGGTTAACACCCCTAACTTGGCGTGCAATATCACCATCAGCAATTCCTGTAATTTCAAGAATATGCAAAGAGCAAAAGTCAGCAATTTGATCAAAGGTCAAACCAGTATTGTCAATAAGCCATACGGCGGTTGCTTTAGGCATTAAAAGTGTTGGTGCCATTCTATAATCTCCAAATAGCTATAATTATTTTAGGGCGCAGGCTGATTTTTTAGCCCGCTCCGCCTTAAGAATAATAATTTAAGGTGAATTGCTTATCATTATAGATCGAAAAATATTATTTTTCAATATTTATATCACTCAAATAAATTACTCTTGAGAATAACTTTGGCAAAATGATTTTGTGAGCGCATTTGCTCATGTGCTAAATTTGCCTCATCAAGATTAAAAGACTTAATTTTTGGAGGTTTAATAGTTTTTGCAACAAGAGCAGGCCAAATTTCTTGTTTTAATAGCTTAGCAATTTGAGATTTTTTGGCACTATTCTTTGGTCCAAGGGTCGAGCCAAAAATAGTTATATTTTTTAATAAGATCGAGGCTAGGTTTATTTCAGATTTTACACCCCCAAGCAGCCCAAGCAAAATTATGCTCCCGCCTTTAGCGCAGGCCATGATATTTTTACTAAAAACCTCGCCACCAATAATATCTATTATCCTATCTGCCCCATGCCCATTGGTTATCTCTAACGTGCGTTTAACAAAATCCTCTTTTTTGTAATTGATAATATGCTCTGCTCCCAAACCTTGAACATATTTTGCTTTTTCATCACTAGAAACTAGCGCAATAGAGTGTGCGCCATAATGGTTTGCTATTTGAATTGCAGTTGAGCCAATTCCTCCTGATGAGCCATGAATAAGTACAAACATTCCTTTTTTTAACTTTGAGTGCATTTTTAGGGTCTGCATAATTGTAAAAAATGTTTCAGGGATAGTTGCCCCTTGTGCAAAACTCCATCCATTGGGTAGAGGTAAAACCTGACCCTTAGGTATATTAATGAAATCGGCATAACCGCCACCATTGCAAAGTGCCACCACTTTTTGGCCAATTTTAAAATTCTTAACTTTTTCACCACGGGCAATTATTTCACCGCTCACTTCCAGCCCAGGCCAATTAGTATTTTCTTTTGTTGGTGAGTAAAGCCCTTTTGCTTGCAAAATATCAGGCCCATTTACTCCAGCATAAGCAATTTTAATGCTAACCTCGTCAGCTTTTGGGGGCAGAATTTTTCGTTTTTTAAGCTCTAAAAAGCTCCCCTCATTATTAGAAGTAATTTTAATGGCGTTTATGAGTTCTTTTATAATCATTTTATCATCTATGGGTTTTAATTATATTTTAAATAATCATTCATGCTTTAGTATTGGATGAAAATCTCGGTTTATGGGTTGTAAATTAGCTTGGTTAAAAAAAGGTGCATCGTTAACTTTTATTTAAATAAATAGCGATATAACTTTTATTGAGTTTTCATTTTGTCCTCTTCTTCCTCCCTTTGAGGACATTAGATATAATTGAGATCTCCTGTTATAACTTATATAGAGCCGTTTATCGGCTCTTTTTTTTATCTTAATTTCTAAGTATTCTTACAAATTAGCTATAATTGCTTTATATTAGCTATAGTTGCCTTTAGCTAGGTGACACAGAATGGTTTGCGTATTAGGGTTTAAGAAATACTCTTATAAGCATTTTTAATAGGTTGAGATAAATTGCCAGATAAAGACAAAAATAGTGATAATGCAAAAGAAAATTTAGCAATATCAATTGCCCCTCATCTTTTTGCATCTGGTGAGTTTGATAAATTATATACCGAGGGCATGAATTTAATTGAAGAAATTGCAAGCTATCTTGATGGGGCAGGACGTAAAGAAAGCCGCGATTTAAACAGAGAAACCTCTTTAGTTTATGCAACTCAATCTATGCGTTTAACAACTCGCTTAATGCAATTAGCATCTTGGTTATTGTTACACCGTGCAGTTTCTGAAGGTGAGATTACTGCAAAAAGTGCAAGAGACGAAAAAGAAAAAATAAGGTTTTCAGCCACCCCAATTGAGCGGGGAGGCCCAGGCTGGGACGATCTACCCCAAAGTTTGTTAAAATTTATTACAAAGGGCGATCGCTTATATGAGCGAGTAATACAGTTTGATCGCCTTGATCGAAATAGTGTTGAGCAAGTCGGGGTTGAGGCAAAAACTAAAAGTTCTGCCTCTGGTGGCATAGCAGACCAGCTTTCACGCATTAAAGCTGCATTTGGCGAATGAAAAAATCCGCATAATCTAAAGACTATGCGGATTTTAAAATTTTAAAGAATGAATAGAGCCTAGCTTAGCCCATAATACCTTTGAATTTTTCTTTAAAGCGAGAAACACGTCCGCCACGATCAAGCAATTGACCAGTGCCACCAGTCCACGCTGGGTGGGTAAGTGGGTCAATATCAAGAGTAAGCGTGTCACCCTCTTTACCATAGGTTGAACGAGTCATAAATTCAGTGCCATCTGTCATGACAACTTTTATGCTGTGATAGTCTGGGTGCAAATCTTTTTTCATTTTAATACCTTAACAAGCCGTAGCAAAATATTCAATTTTGCCTTTAATAGTAATTTCTGGCGTCTTAATAAACAAACTTAGCACAAATCGCAAGTGCTGATAGTTGCTAAATGGAAATTAGTCTCTTATGTAGAGAAGATAAAGGCAAAATAAAGATAATAAAATGTCAAAAGAGCAAGAAATTTCTTCTTCAAAGCAATCTAAGTCAAATAAGAAGACACAAGTAGGTAAATTAAAACCCTTACGTGCCCTTTTGCCATTCATTTTAAAATACCCATATCGCTTGGCTCTTACATTGCTTTTTTTATTGGTTGGCTCAGGTACGGCTTTAATAATTCCAGCACTGCTCGGATCGGTAATTGATGAAGGTTTCATGTCCCAAAATTTGGATATAATCATCCAATATGGCTGGGCAATTTTGGCGGTTGCTTTGTTGATGGCAATTGCCTCGGGCGCAAGATTTTATTTCATCTCAATTATTGGCGAAAGAGTGCTTACTGATTTACGCTGTGCTGTTTTTAACCACCTGCTTACGCTTGATAGTGCTTATTATGACACCCATCGTGTTGGTGAGTTAACTTCACGCCTAAATGGCGATGTTGCAACAATTCGTGGAGCGGTTGGCTCAAGTGCTTCGGTTGCCCTTCGTTCATTAGTAATTATCATTGGCGCATTAATCATGATGTTTTTGACATCACCAAAGCTAACGGCATCGGTGGTAATAATCGGTCCGCTTATTGTTATTCCAGTGGTGCTATTTGTGCATAGGTTGCGAGCTATGTCTGTTAAAACACAAGACGCACTAGCTGATATAAGCGCAATGGCGACTGAGGCGTTAAGCTCGATAAAAACTATAAAATCATTTGTGCAAGAAAAAATCCAAGTAGAAGTTTTTTCTTCTCGCTCGGAAGAGAGTTTTTTAGCAGAAAAAAATAGACTATTTGCTCGCTCTTTCTTGGTTACTTTAGTTGTGTTTTTAGCAACAGCTGCAATTATGCTTATGACATGGTGGGGCGCAAATGCGGTTTTTGCAGGTGAAGTTACAACAGGCGAACTTATGCAATTCATGATTTATGCCATGATGGCTTCATCTGCGTTGACCAATATGTCTGATATTTGGGGTAATTTGCAGACTGTGGCTGGGGCAACACACCGCTTGATTGAGATTTTACAAACTAAGCCAGAGTTGAAAATTGCAAAAAATCCAATTGCTATGCCTAACCCATCTTTGGGCAGTCTGGCATTTGAAAATGTAGATTTTACCTATCACACAAGAGATAGTGATGCTATTTTGCATGATGTTAGTTTTTCTATAAAATCGGGTGAAACAATTGCCCTAGTCGGGGCATCTGGCGCAGGAAAATCAACAATTTTCTCTCTTGTGCAAAGATTCTATGATGTTAGCAATGGGCGGGTTTTAGTTGATGGCCTTAATGTGCAAGATGTTGATCCGCATGAATTAAGAGAGCGAATTGCATATGTTGAGCAAGACACAGTAATATTTTCAGGTACAATTGCAGATAACATTCGTTTTGGAAAACCAGATGCAAGCGATGAGGAAATTAAAACTGCAGCAAAAGCGGCCTTGGTTGATGAATTTGTTTTAAAGTTAAAAAATGGATATAATTCAATTGTTGGAGAGCGTGGCGTTATGCTCTCAGGTGGGCAAAAGCAGCGTTTAGCAATTGCTCGAGCTTTATTAAAAGATGCGCCAATTCTAATGCTTGACGAAGCGACCAGCTCGCTTGATGCCGTAAGTGAAAGCCTAGTGCAAAAAGCCCTAGAGCGATTAATGAAAGGCAGAACGTCAATAGTTATAGCTCATCGACTTGCAACAATTCGTGATGCGGATAGAATTTTGGTGTTAGAGAATGGTAAGCTGATTGATGAGGGAACACACGATCAGTTAGTTGCCAAAGGTGGGCGTTATGCTGAGTTAGCAAAGTTACAATTTAATCTTGCGATGAATTGAGCGTTTACAATCCTAATTATTAAAAGCCCCATTTAAATAAATTAACATGAAATAAATGTCGTGCTTAGCGCAAGAAATGTATATTTTTAATAGTAGATGAATATAAATTAGAAAAATTGTTGCAATGAACTTGTTGAGCAGAAATTGAGTTTGTAAAGTTTTAAGAAGAAATTAAAGTAACAATGAGGCAATGTTGATTAAAAAACTCCATCACCCTGAGCGAAGTTAAAGCATTTTATTTGTAGCTCTAGATACTTCGAGTGCGCTCAAGATAATGGAGTAAAATTTCATCAAAATCAGATAGTTAGAAAGCTAAAAGCACGATCCTTAATCGTCTTTTGTAACTTTTTTAAGTTTATCAAGCCCGATTAATTTCATTGCAGCTTTTTCATAAAATGGCTCAGACTTGCCACTTTTCATTTTACCCATGAAATATTTCTCAAAGCCAACTTTTGCTAAATGCACCCATTTGCCACTTGAAGACCAGTTGACATTACGAGGTGGAATTTGTGGTTGCGCAATGAAGGCAATGCCGCCATCACCAAAATCTGCCAAACAAAATGCATTCCATGTGCCTTGGTGGGTTGGCTTTTCTTGACGCACCAATTGCCCAATATTATGAGCGGTTGCTGTCACCATAGATTCAATCATAAAGCCAGTTTTTGGTACGCCAACAGGCACAGGAGTTGGGCCGATTGGCGGAATTGCAACACAAACTCCAACCGAGAAAATATTTTTAAATGTTGGGTTTTGCTGATGCTCATCAACAATCACAAAGCCACGAGGATTAACCAGCCCCTCAATGCCCATCAAAGGCTTAATGCCTCTAAAAGCAGGCAGCATCATAGAAAACTTAAACGGCACTTGAGTTACCCCTTTTGATTTTCCATCATCGCCAATTGTTTCCACGTGCATGACATCTTTATCGACCTTTTGGATCTTGGAATTTGTCATCCATTTTATATGTTTGTCACGCATGGCACTTTCAAGCAGGCCTTTTGTATCGCCCACACCATCAAGCCCCAAATGCCCAACATAAGGCTCAGAAGTTACATAGGTGATTTGCACTTGGTCACGAATTTTGCGTTTGCGTAATTCAGTTTCAAGAATAAACATAAATTCATATGCAGGACCAAAACAAGATGCCCCTTGCACTGCACCAACAACAATTGGCCCTGGGTTTTTGCAAAATTCATCAAAGGCCTTACCAGCTAATTCAGCGTGATCAACATGACAGACAGATTGCGTATTACCATTCGGCCCAAGCCCTTCAATTTCATCAAAGGCAAGTTCTGGCCCTGTGGCAATGATTAGATAATCATAGGTTATTTTCTCACCATCTGCTAATTCAATTATATTTTCTTTTGGAAGAATTTTTGTAGCAGCAGAAGTAATAAACCCAATGCCATGCTTATCCATAACAGGCCTTAAATCAATTTCTACATCATCACGAGATCGCCAGTTAACTGCAACCCATGGGTTCGAAGGAACAAAATGATATTTAGGGTCTTTAGTAACAACGGTAATGCTATCTTCTTTACGAAGTTGTTCTTTCATTTCGTAAGCCATAATTGCGCCGCCAAGGCCAGCACCTAATACTACTACATGAGCCATTTTGTTTCTCCCAGTTTTTTAAAAATTTGCATTAAGCTATAATTGATTAACTAGATAAATTGCTTTCAAGTCAAGTAAGAGATTTACCTAATAACTACACTACTCAGTTAGTTTAAACTCTATCCGTCGATTTCGTTTGTAAGCCTCGTCATTATCGTTCAAATCAAGTGGCGAAAATTCTCCAAAACCAGCCGCAACTAGCCTGTTTGGAGAAACTCCTTGATTAATTAAAAGTTTTGCAACCGAAATAGCCCTTGCAGCACTTAACTCCCAGTTTGAAGGGAATTGCTCTGTAGAAATAGGGCGGTTATCTGTATGTCCATCAATTCGTAATACCCAGTTTATTTCAGGTGGAATTTCACTCTCAAGCTGTAAAATGGCATCACCAAGTTTAGCAATTTCTACCCTGCCAGCATCAGAAATATTAGCCTCGCCTGCATTAAACAAAACCTCAGATTGAAACACAAAGCGATCACCAACAATCGTAACATCTGATCTGTCAGCTAAAATATTTCGTAAACGGCCAAAAAAATCGGAACGATAGCGTGATAGATCTTGCACTCGTTGCGCTAGCGCAAGGTTTAAGCGGCGACCAAGGTCAGTTATTTTAGTGCTAGATTCGCTCCCCTTTAGTTCAGAAGCCTCAAGTGCTTGCTCAAGTGCGCCTATTTGAGTGCGAAGCGCATTAAGCTGTTGGTTTAATAGAGCGAGCTGGGCGAGTGCTTCGCTTGAAATGTCTTTTTCTGCTATTAATTTAGTGTTTAAGCTGGCAATTTGTGAGTTTTTACCATCAAGGCCAGAGCCAAAACTAGATATTTGAGTTGAAAGAGCATCTCGCTCTTCTTGTGCGCCTGATAAAGTAGCTGAGAGCGTTGCAATAGTTGATTCAAGGTCTTGATTCTGTCCCTTTTCAAGCTGCAATAATTCACTCAATTCAGCAATTTGTGAATTTAGCCGTGAAAGAGCAGTGTCTTTGCCTAGGATTTCTTTAGCTTGAAAAAATTGCGCCAAGACAAAAATTGTCAGCAAAAATATAATAACCAACAAAAGGCTAGCTAGGGCATCAACAAATCCGGGCCAATAATTGGCTCTGGTGTTATTGCGCTTGCTAAATGAAGTAGCCATTCACTCAATGTCCCTCTTTAAAACTATTACTTGCTACCTTCTTTTAACATGGCAGCAATTAAATCTCGCAATTGTTTGTTTGTTTCGCTCTGGTCAATAATATATTTTCTTAAATCATCTTGCTCAAGGCGAATATGTTTGGTCAAGCCATCAATGCCATGAGCTAACTCTGCCATTGCACGAATTGCATCGTTGGAGGTACTAGAATTTTGCATTTTCGTTCCAAGTTGCTCAAACATGGCCTGCATTTCATTGCCAGAAACACCAAGATTTGTTGCCTGCATTGTGGTTGCGGGGTGGTCAAGCTCTGTCATAGATGACATCCAATCCTCAAGGTCAGTATAAAAGCTATTTTGTGCTTGGCCTGTTTGTAAATCAAGAAACCCCAAAATAAGTGAGCCAGTAAGACCAAAAAGAGATGAAGAAAAAGCCGTCCCCATGCCACTCAATGGTGCTTCAAGGCCTTGTTTTAGGTTGGTGAAAACATCGCCAGCTTCCCCCGCACTAACATCAAGACTTGAAATAATATTTGAAACTGATCCTACAGTTTGTAAAAGACCATAAAATGTTCCTAAAAGTCCTAAAAATACCAATAAACCAGTTAAATAGCGTGAGGTTTCTTTTGCCTCCTCTAAGCGAATTCCAACACTGTCTAATATGGAACGAAGGCTTGAGGGCGTGATTATTGCTTCACCTGAGCGGTTAGACATAATGGTTGCTACTGGAGCTAATAAAATAGGGTTTTTTGTAATAGTTGAGTTTTCATTTTGTAATGAATTCACCCAGTTTACTTCTGGCATAAGACGAATTACTTGCCTAAATGAAAGTAAAACACCAATTAAAAGCACAAAAAGTATAAGCCCGTTAATAAAGGGGTTAGACCAAAAAGCATCAAATAACTGAAATGATAAAATCGCCCCAATTATTACTATTAAAATCAAAAAGATAATCATCTTGATTAAATAGATAGCGGGAGAGGCGATATGATAGGGGTTGAAATTATCTGACATAATTAAAAACACTCTTTAGCAATAGAATTTGAAAGTGAGTTTAGCTACTCAAAATTGACAATACAATGGCTAAAAAAGATTAGATGCAAATGCTAAGTTATAAATATATTCTATTTAACTAGCAGATTTAATTGATTTCAAAAGTTTTGCTTGGATTATTTCATTGCCAGCAACAACTTCACCATTTGATATGGATCTATCTTTGCCACTATAATCGCTAACAAATCCGCCAGCCTCTTTAACTAATAAATATCCAGGCGCAACGTCCCAAGCACCAAGGTTAGCTTCCCAATATCCATCAATTCGACCTGCTGCAAGCCATGCTAAATCGGTTGAAGCAGAGCCAGTGCGCCTTATGCCAGCACAGCTTGGAGAAATGATACCAAGCTGTTTTAGGGTTAAAGCATCATTTTTTGTACCAGTTGTTTTGATGCCAGTGCTAATTACGGCATCAGATATTTTGCGTCTAGATGCAACTCTTAAACGACGATTATTTAACCAAGCACCTGCACCTTTTTGTGCGGTATAAAGCTCTTCCATAATTGGGTTGTAAATAACCGAGGCAATAATTTCGCCATTACGCTCAAGCGCAATTGCAACTGCAAAAAGTGGAATTGAGTGTAAAAAATTTGTAGTGCCATCAAGTGGATCAACAATCCAGCGATGTTGGCCATCTTCACCTTTTATCTCGCCTCCCTCTTCCATTAAAAATGAATAAGTAGGGCGAGCATATTTCAACTCTTCAAGGATTATTTTTTCAGCAGCTTGGTCTGCGCTTGTAACGAAATCAGCAGGGCCTTTGCGGCTTACTTGCAAATTTTCCACTTCGCCAAAATCACGAGTTAATGAGCGGCCAGCTTTTGCTGCTGCTTGCACCATTATATTTAATATTGCTGAACGAGCCATAAAAAATCCTAAAAACTAAAAAACTAAAAACTAATCAGAACGACGTAAATACGATACTTCTTCAGTATCTACTACAATTTTTTCACCTTGATTAACAAAGGGAGGAACCATTACTTTCACGCCATTTTCTAAAACTGCAGGTTTGAATGAGTTAGCGGCTGTTTGCCCTTTTACAACTGGCTCTGTTTCGCTAATTTCCAAAACAACTTGAGATGGTAAAGAAATACCAAGTGGCTTGCCTTCATGCATTTCTACAACGACATTCATGCCATCTTGAAGAAATTTTGCCCGCTCGCCAACAAATTCTTGTGGTAATTCAAGCTGCTCATAATTTTCTAAATTCATAAATACTAACATATCGCCTTGTTCATATAAGAATTGAAAATCATTTTGTTCAAGTCGAATTTTTTCAACCGTTTCAGCCGAGCGAAAACGCTCATTTAATTTTGTGCCTGAAACAATATCCTTAAGTTCAACCTGAGCATAAGCTCCGCCTTTACCCGGTTTTACATGATTGACTTTTATTGCCACCCATAAACGTCCATTATGCTCTATAACGTTAGAGGGGCGAATTTCATTGCCATTGATTTTCATTATTTATAACTTTTGTTAGTGCTAAAAACTATTATAGCGGTTATTGCCAAAGAATTGAACTAATATCAACTTTATTATTTATTTGGCTTGCTTGGCTCTTAATTTTCTTTTGGTGGCTCTTGCGGCCAAAACCTAGCTTTATTTTCTGCAAGATCAAGATCTTCCTTAGATATTGATATAAGTAATTTATCAAGCTCGACATCATTTAGCCCACTTAGACGAGCTAAAGCTCGCCACACTGCGGCTGTTTGAAGGTTTAATTCAACCCCCTCACCAACGGCATAAAGTTTGGCCAAGCGATTTTGAGCAACAGGATTGCCTGTATTTGCAGCTGTTTCATACCATAAAATGCTCTGCTCTAAATTGCGCTCCACCCCTTTGCCAAAATATAATAAAGTGCCAAATTCAACCTGTGCTTCGCTAAGTCCAGCACTTGCTGCTTGTTTAATATACAAAGCACCCAATGTTAAATCAGGGGCAACTCCTACGCCATCGAGTAACATTATGCCATAATCATATTGCGCCTCAACTAGTCCAGCATTTGCAGCCTCGCGCATTAGGTCAGCAGCCTCAACAACATTTGGTTCGGCGTAAATTCCCTCAATATGAAGCAAAGCTAAATTATACTTTGCTTCTCGGTGATTTTTTTTTGCAGCTTTTTTGAAAAGTTCAGCAGCATATTTGCGATTTTTTGGAACGCCTTGCCCTTGTTGATAAAGCATTGCAAGTGCAAAGCTGGCCGAAATATCTCCGTTTTCATCAGCCTGTTTATACCAATGAGAGGCCAAAGCGTAGTTTTTTGCAACGCCTAAGCCATTGGCATAAATTTCACCAATTAAAGTTTGTGAAGCTGCATCTCCTGCTTCAGCTTTTGGCAAAGCTAATGAAAGTGCTGTTAGATAATGCCCACGTTGAAACGCCCCATAGGCCTCGTCTTTAATAAGTTTTGAGCCAAAAATTTCATTAGATATTTGCAAAGCCTCATCAATATTTTGGCCATTAGATAAAGAGGGAAATATTGCAAAAATTAGAGCAATTAAGATGGAGGGAAATTTTTTACTCATCGTTAAAACTTATCATCTGATAACGCTACAAACTCACAATTTGCATTATCAAAATTTTGAACTTTATTGTTTGCATCACAATAAACCGCTGGCACTTCAAATGTTTTTGCCCACCAGCTCGCTAATTCATGAGTTTGCTCGCTTGAAACTTTGCCTATTTCGCCAAAAAACACATAATCAACTCCACTTTCACCTTTAATCATAGCATCATCTTTTGAAAAAATATTACCCGCCCCAACAATCATATCTGGCTTTAATAGCTTAATACCATCTTTTAACATGCCAATATCGCCGCTTATATGAACACCATCAGCACCTATTTCTTTGGCTAATTGCGGCTCATTATCTAGTAATAAAGCAGTTTGAAATTTTTGGCACTTTGGTAAAAAGGCCTTTGCTAATTCTTTATATTCTTCTTCTTTTAAGTCATTTTTACTAAGCAAAATGGCAGAAATGTCTGTTTTTTCTTGAGTTTTCTCAAGCCAAAGGATCAGCTCATTTATTGCCATGTTTGGGGGAGTTATTAAAAATATTTGCGTCTGCATTATTATACTCTTTTTAGGCTATAAAATTAGCAATAAATTAAAACAGTAATAAGGCTTAAATTT
>JAMONZ010000008.1 GCA_027066315.1 Hyphomicrobiales bacterium | reverse complement strand
TAAAAGGGCGGCAACATCATTTGCCTCGATGATAAATTCTTTATTTGTGACCTGTTTTGTTAAAAGTCGTCTATCAATATTTGAGGTAATTTCTGCTAAAGTCGATAGGATTATTTCTTTGCCAGCATTTTCGAGGCGGGTTTTTACCTCTTCAAAATAGGGGTCAAATAATGGCGCACGCTTTGAGCAAATCACCTCGCCTAAAAATACTTTATCAATTGGTGCTTCGTCGGCAATTTGAAAATAAAAATCACGCCAAATTTCTGGCTTCCAATTATAAAGATTAGGCCCTAGATTTAATATAGCCATTTCATCACCGCCATTTTTTTGAGGGAAAAGCACCCTGAGTTTCTTTATGCCCCTCTGTTAGGGCAATCAAATTGCTAATATCTGGAGTTTGGCCAAGTGCATAGGCATCAATTGCTTGCCTAAATGAAGATACAACAGAGCGGATATAGGCTTTAGACCTTTGTCTCCCTTCGATTTTTAGTGCGCTAACTCCTGCATTGATAAGGTCAGGCAAAAGGTGGGTAAGGTTTAAAGAAATTGGCTCTTCAAATGCATAATATTCTTCTCTATGACCAACATTATATCGACCTTTGCAAATGGTTGGATAGCCAGCACTTTGCCCACAGCTAATGCAATCAATTGCAAACTCACCAAGTCTAGAGGTTAGATTTTTTGCTTCGTCCTCTTCATAGTGAACAAAATTTGCAGGTGAGCATACTCCGTCCATATTGGTTGAAAGACCAGTAACATAATTGGTTAGTGAGCAACGCCCCTCTGCCATCATGCCGATATTGCCAAAGATAAATGTTTCAATTTCACAGGGGATTTCGTCATGGATTTTTTTTATTTCTGCAACAGTCAAAATACGAGGTAAAACCACTCGTTTTATATCAAATCTATCACAATAAAAATTTATTGCCTCGGGCGAAGATGCCCCAGCTTGAACCGAGAGATGAATGCGTGCGTTTGGATGTTTTTCGCTTAGGTATTTTGCCATACCAATATCGGCAATGATAATAGCATCAACACCAATGCTTATTGCATCATCAATGGCTTTTTTCCAAATATCTGTGCGCCCTGCGGTTGGGAATGAATTGATTGCGGTGAGTAATTTTGCTCCCTTATCATGGGCGTAATCAACGGCTTTCGCCATTTCATTAAGTGAGAAGTTAAGCCCAGGAAAATTGCGGGCATTTGTTGGGCCAACAAAGCCGCAATATATTGCATCTGCTCCAGCATCAACGGCAGTTCGTAATGAAGCTGGCGTGCCAGCAGGGCAGACTAATTCAGGTTTTTCTTGTTTCATTTGGGTTTTGCAACTTTATTTACAACATCAAAAAATTTACGAACAGGGAAAGAAAGAGGGCCAAATGAGGCCGCCACATCATCAACTATAGTGTCTTCAATATCATCAAGTGCATTGCGCAAGGCAACCATTGCCTCGCTATCGCCGCTTACTATAATTTCACGATTAAAAAACATAGCATCACTATCGCTCTGGCTATCAATCATCTTTAATAAAGTAGCAAAAGAGCCAGCGATATAAACATCATGAGAAATATCAATGTTGCGGTTATGGGCTTTTAGTTTTGGTTGTTTTGGATCAGGTTGCAAAATCAAAAAAAAGGGTAGGTTAGTGGGGTCAATTAAAAAGGTTTTTTTTGCACTCTGTCCTAAACGGGTGAATAGTTCGGGGTGTTTATTAGCGATTGAATTTACAATATGATTTAATATTGGCGCAAGTGCGAAAACAGGTAATGGTGGCAGATAGCGAGAAATGCTTTTTTGCCTTGCTTCATTTAAGCGTTGATAGCCCGGAGAATTATTTGCGCCATTAAACGATGATGTTTTTGAACTATTGCTAAAAATCATGTTAGCTTAATAGCCTGACCTAATGGTTTTAAAATTGATATGAATCAAATCTTGCTATTTTTTGTTGTGCTAATTTTGGCGGACATACACAATGATTTGACTTGTAGAATAGAGCTGGCAGTTTAAGGTTTAAAAATCTAGGCTGTAAAAATGAGTAAAATGGAAAAAACAAAAAATGGTTTGTTTGATAGCTTTGCTCGAAAAACAACCTATCTTCGCCTTTCAGTAACCGATAGATGTGATCTTCGTTGTACTTATTGCATGAGTGAGAAGATGCAATTTTTGCCTCGCTCAAACGTGCTTTCATTTGAAGAAATGTATCGGCTATGTTTAATTTTTATGAAAAATGGGGTAAGGAAAATTCGCATAACTGGTGGTGAACCATTGGTTAGAAAATATATCATTTCATTTTTTCAAATGCTTTCCCCTCATCTTAAAAATGGCGATCTTGATGAGATGACTTTGACCACAAATGGTACACTGCTTGGTAAATATGCAAAAGATTTGTTTGAAGCTGGAGTGCGGCGGGTAAATGTCTCGCTCGATACACTAGATGTGGATCGATATAAACAAGTTACTAGAATTGGTGATTTGGAAAAAGTTTTAAATGGGATTGAGGCGGCACTTGATGCTGGCCTAAAGATAAAGTTAAATGCGGTGGCGATGCGTGGTGCATTTGAAGATGAGTTAGATGAGTTGATGCGTTTTGCTCATTCAAAAAATATGGATTTAACATTGATAGAAGAAATGCCGCTTGGTATTGATGGGTTTGATCGCAAGAATACACATCTACCACTTGATGAATTGCGTAAAACCATTGAAGAAAAATATGCACTTTCTCCCATTGCTTTAAGCACTGGAGGCCCAGCAAAATATGTAAGGGTTGAGGAAACAGGGGGGCGGCTTGGCTTTATCACGCCAATGTCGTGTGATTTTTGCTCAAGTTGTAATCGAGTAAGAATTGGTTGCACAGGAAAATTATTTACCTGTATGGGGCTTGAGGGGTCGGTTGATCTTTTAGAGCCATTGCGAAATCAAGTGCGCGATGAAGATTTAGAGAATTTAATAAAAGAAACAATTATGAATAAACCAAAAGGACATAATTTTGCGATCCTAAATGATGGAGTTAGGGGAATAAAAAGAAATATGTCGGAATTAGGGGGTTAATATGGGTGTAAAAATCGGAGTTATCACTATTTCGGATCGAGCCAGTAAGGGTATTTATGAGGATAAAAGCGGCCCTGCAATTAAAGACTGGCTTAAAAAAACTATCAGTTCTGAATATGAGATAGAATATAGAATTATTGAAGATGGGGTAGAATCTGTTAGTCAATCTTTGATTGAGCTTTGTGATAAAAATGGAGTTGATTTAATTTTAACCACGGGTGGCACTGGCCCCTCTCCTCGTGATTTAACCCCTGAAGCTATGGCAATAGTTGCTCAAAAAGAGCTGCCCGGATTTGGCGAGTTGATGCGTCAGGTTAGTCTGTTAGAAGTGCCAACCGCAATTCTTTCACGCCAAAGTGCGTATATTCGTGGAAAAAGTTTGATTATAAATCTTCCTGGAAAACCCGCATCAATTGGCACTTGTTTAAATGCGGTTTTTCCTGCTGTGCCATTTTGTCTTGATTTGATAGAGGCAGGGCGTATAGAAACCCATGATGAGGTTTTGAAAAGTTTTAGACCAAAAAATAAATAAGTGAAAATATGTCAACTTCAACTCAACGACGAAAATATTCAGGCATAGCATTATTGAGTAAAGGCTATCGTCCATTTTTTTTAGGGGCTGCTATTTGGGCGGTTTTATCTCTTTTGATATGGGTGTTTTCTCTTGCAGCAATGATTGAAATTCCAACCGCTTTTTCACCTAGCGATTGGCATATCCATGAAATGATTTTTGGATATGCTGGTGCAGTGATAGCAGGTTTTTTATTAACTGCTGTGCCAAACTGGACGGGGCGTTTCCCGATTATGGGAGGGTCGCTTTTATTATTGGTGAGTTTATGGATATTGGGGCGAATAGCGATTTTCTTTTCAGCTTTTTTTCACCCCTCTATTGTGATGATTATTGATTTGTCTTTCTCGTTAATGCTTATATTTGTTATTGCACGTGAATTGATTGCTGGGAAGAATTGGCGAAATCTTAGTGTGCTTTTTGTGTTAGTGATTTTTCTTATTGCAAATATATTCTTTCATATTGATAATTGGGTTTATGGATCAATAGATTATCCTCCTTTGTTGGGTCTTGGAGCTGTCCTTGCAATAATAATGTTAATTGGGGGGCGGATTGTTCCTAGT
>JAMONZ010000007.1 GCA_027066315.1 Hyphomicrobiales bacterium | reverse complement strand
TTAACATAATTTTGCCAATCTGGATTCAAGGTCCAACGGTTTAATATCTCTACATAGCTATATTTTGCACTTATAACAATATGCTAGGCATAATTTGCCGATTGCTAAGACAAATTTGCCCTATTTTGAGTGCTTTAAAAATTAAAAGCCACTCTCCTTGTAGGGTAACTATTTGAAATAGATAGTTTTTTCAAAACTGGCAAGCCTCTTGCATTACTTTTATTGAATATTTGTGCCAAAAAGGACAATTGCGTCAAAATGTCTATGATGATTAACATTGCTACTCAAAATAGCCAAGCTGCTTCAAATGCGGCAGGTTCTCTTGATTTGAGCAATGTTACAGAAACATCAAAAACTAACAGTTCAGAATTTGGTTTACTAATTGCGAAATTGCTTGGTCTTGCAGAGCCAACTCAGGTTGCTCCCGTTCAAGGTGGACAAGTAGTACAAAAAGAAAATGCCAATTTACCTTTATTAGGTGATGCGCAAGCTCAAGAGCTAACAAATGCTCCAAATGATAAAACTATAATTGATGCAATTTCAGACTTAATGAAAGCAATGGAGCAAATTCAAGGCTCGTTTAATGATGCTAAGCCAATTAATCAGCAAACAATTGAAACCGCAATGGCTTCAATTAATACCCTTATTGCAAAACTGCAAGCAATTGCTCCCCCTCCAGCTGGTGCAACAACCTCTATGCTTGTTGCGCAAATGCAGGGGCAGGGTGCTAATCCACTGGCAAATGGGCAAAATAACAATCAAGAAATCGCAAAAAACATTTTATCACAAAGTCAGCCATTTCAAGAAGTTTTGAAAGGCCTTAGCAACACGCAAACTATTTCTAGCCTAAATCAAGTTGCAAAAAAACTAGCTCAGCCTGTTAATGGCACAACGGAGCAGTTGGGGCAAAAACTTCAACAGTTGGCACAAAAATTAGCAGAAATTGCACCCGCTAATACTAAAAATATTGATGCGTCTTTAACAAATTTAAGCAATGCAAATAATGCTATTAAAGGTGCGAATAATTCAGCAATGAATATGAATGCTGATGCAACAATAAATAATGAAGTGGCAAAATCAATAACTGCATTGCTTGGCAATAAGAATATGTCAAATATTGAAAGCACGCAGGCATCTAGTCCAAAGTTAGACGCATCGCAACTTGCCTATTTAAATGGACAAAAGCCACAGCCAACAACTAATGTAGGGTCTTTTGCAAATGAGCAAAACAAGCCATCATTAACCACAACTCCGATGCAAACAAATGTGAATAGCACTCCAACTGCAATGGCAGCTGCTTCTTTGACTTCTGCTCAAACTGCGCCAATAAAAATTGACATCACTGCGCAGGCTGACCCTTTGTTAATCAATCAGGGGATAAATAATACCAATTTTAACGCTCAAATTTCAGCTTTAAAACCAGCAACAGCTCTTTATCAAGGGCCGCAACAAAACTTGAACTTGCCACATGTTGCCTATGAATTTGCTCGGAATGTTCAAAATGGACTTTCTCGTTTTCAGATAAGACTTGATCCACCTGAAATGGGTCGAATTGATGTGAAAATGGAAATAGATAAAACTGGTGCTTTAAATGCCCGCTTAAGTGTTGAGCGTGCTGATACGCTTGATCTGTTGCAACGTGATGTGCGAGCCTTAGAGCGAGCTTTGGCGCAAGCAGGACTTGATACTAATAAGACAAATCTTGAATTTTCACTAAAAGGTAATCCGTTTGAAAGGGGGGATAATTTCTTTTCGCAAGGGGAAGAGGCCTTTTTAGATGATTTGGGTGATGAAAATGAACAAAGCACCAAAGATATTATTTCACAAATACCAAGTACAATTATTTACCATGGCATCGCCTCAGCGGGCGGCCTAAATATTACGGCTTAAAGGAGTTAGAAAATGTCAATTGAGAGTATTGTTGCAGCCAGTGGCTCATCTACATCATCTTTAGAAGGATCAAGAAAGTCTATTGCTGAGGATTTTGATACCTTTCTTTCGCTCTTAACTACTCAGCTAAAAAATCAAAACCCACTAGAGCCGCTCGACACTAATCAGTTTACTGAACAATTAGTGCAGTTCACATCGGTTGAACAACAGCTAAAAACCAATGAATATTTAGAAGCATTAGTTTTGGGTAACCAAAATGCATCTGGCAATTCATATGCAGCCAATAATCAGGCAATTGGTATGATCGGCAAAACCGTAGTTGCACAAAGCTCTGTTTCAGAGCTTAAAGATGGGCAAGCAAGCTGGACATTCACTTTAGGAAAAGACGCTCCAGCATCTAATGTTACAATAAGAAATAGTGAAGGTGCTATTGTTTTAACAAAGCAGCTGTCTTTATCAGAGGGGCAGGCTGATTTTGAATGGGACGGTAAAGATGCTAGCGGCTTGGAATATCCGAGCGGTAATTATTCCATCACCATTGATGCACGAGACGCAAATAATAATCTAGTAACAGCCCTTACTCAGGTTAAAGGCGTGGTTCAAAGTGTTGATTTGACCAGTGAGTTGCCAATATTAATGGTTGGTGGCTCTAGAGTTAATCTTGATAGCGTGCTTTCTGTAACCCAAGATGATAGCTAACGGCTCGATACTGAGAGTTGGGATTTAATAAGTTCCCTTCATTCATTATCATTCTCTTAAATACTCTTAAACAAGTGTAACCAACGTCTTAGCTTTTTTTTAAGTCATGGTGTGTATGGTTATATCTATAGTTTAGGTCGAGTAAATGTAAGAGAGTAAAATGACCGTATCAATGCGTCCACGAGTAAAATATGTAATTGGTCCCGATGGTTCACCATTAACCGTAGCGGATCTTCCCCCCACAACAACAAAACGCTGGGTAATCCGGCGAAAAGCAGAGGTAGTCGCCGCCGTAAGAGGCGGTCTACTTAGCCTCGAAGAGGCCTGTGAACGCTATACTTTAAGCGTTGATGAGTTTCTAAATTGGCAAGCCTCGATTGATAGTCATGGTTTGGCTGGTCTAAGGACTACGTGGATTCAGCACTATCGCTAGATAGACGTTTCAAAAAATTAAATAAATAATACCTGCTATTTAAGAATGAAAATTCTAAAATAGTGGGTTTTTGTGTTGGTTTTTCATATTTTTGCTAAGAAAAAGAGAAATATACATAAATCATAGGCAAAAATTGCCTAAATTTAAGAAAATAACATTATGGTTAATAACTTGTTTACTATCTACTAGGTAAATTTTGCCTAACTGATGAGTGCAGGTGTTTTCTTGCACTCTTAAAAATGAATTTTTGTTAAGTGGGCTTATTAGTGGGAAATATCTCGTCATTATTTAATCGGTTAGGATTAGCCAGAGTTGCTGCAATGGTCGTTGTTGCGGTTATGTTGCTTGGTTTTTTTGCATTAATTACATTTAGATTTTCTTCACCACAGATGGCACCTCTTTATTCAGACCTTAGTTTTGATGATAGTGCGGCGATTATTAACGAGCTGCAAACTCAAAATGTTGAATATAGTTTGCGGGCGGAAGGTGCGACAATTTTAGTAGCACGTGATAAAATAACGCAAGTTCGCATGCAGCTGGCTGGTAGTGGCCTGCCATCAAGAGGTCAGGTTGGGTACGAGATTTTTGATAAGCAAAATACGCTTGGGGCAACCTCCTTTGTACAAAATATTAATCAAGTAAGAGCGTTAGAGGGTGAATTAGCACGCACAATCTCCTCATTGGCTCGCATTAAAACGGCAAGGGTTCATCTTGTTTTGCCAGAGAGGGAGCTTTTTCGTCGTGAGCGAAAAGACCCCACAGCTTCAATTGTTCTTAGTGTGCGAGGAGAGTTGTCAGCCACTGAAATACGAGCAGTTCAACATTTGGTTTCATCTGCAATTGAGGGTTTAACCCCAGCTCGAGTTTCTATTGTAGATAATGCTGGTCGCCTTTTAGCTTCGGGTGCTGGTGATAGTAATGAGTTGACAGCTTTAAGTGGAGCGATGGGCGAGCGTGCGCTAAATATTGAGAATAAAATGCGCTCTAGAGTTGAGCAAATCTTAGGTGATGTGCTTGGAGCAGGGCGAGTGCGTGTGCAAGTGAATGCTGAAGTTGATCTTAATCGCTTAACAAAAACATCTGAAACTTTTGACCCAGAAAGCCAAGTGGTTCGCTCATCTCAAATTAGAGAATTGGCAAATGAAGCCAAAGGGCCTGCCCAGCAAGGCGCAGTAAGTGTTGGCAATGAATTGCCAGGAGCAAATGACACTGGTGAAAATTCAGGTGGCACTTCAGAAAATTCAAAAACTACTGAAGAAGTAACCAATTATGAAATTTCTAAAGTTACTCAAACTGAAATTAATGAAGCTGGCTCAATTAAACGAATCTCAGTAGCTGTGGTTGTTGATGGTCGTTATGTTAATGATGGGAATGGAGCGGCGACATATCAGCCTCGAAGTGAAGAGGAAATGAAGCAAATTTCAGCTTTAATTCGCTCAAGTGTTGGCTTTGATGTTAATAGAGGCGATAGTGTTGAAGTTGTAAATATGCAATTTGCTGAACGTCCTGAGTTGGCTGAATTAGGAACAGCCGCACCAGCAATGTTTGATTTTACCCGTGATGATTTAATGAATGCAGCTGAAATGCTTGTTACTTTACTCATCTCGATTGCTCTATTATTCTTTGTTTTGCGCCCATTGGTAAGAAAAGTACTAGAGCCAGAAGCTGAACCATTAGCTCTTCCGACTGGTGCTGAGGTCAAGTATAATTCACAAGGTGATGCCGTTTTACCAACAATGGGGGCGCAGGGTGAAATTGCTGAAGGCAGTGCAGCACCAGCACAATCTCCTGCTTGGATGGATCAAGCAAAAAAGATGGGGGAAGAGCAGACAAAAACTCTTACTGATGTTGGCGAAGTGATTGGTGAAAACCCAAAGCAATCCTCCTTAATTGTACGTAACTGGCTTGGGGAGGCAGCGTAACTCTCATGTCTCAAAATTTAGCAACAAATTCGGGGAATCAGGCTTCAAAAGGCCTAGTGATTGGAGCTGATGCCACCCAGCGCACCTTAAAGGGCGACGAAAAAGCAGCAGTGCTTTTGCTTTCACTTGGTCCAGATAATGGCAAACCAATTTGGCAAGAGCTTGATGAAATAGAAATTCGCCAGCTTTCTCGTGCAATGGTGCGACTTGGATCAATCACCCAGCAAATGCTCGATGATCTATTGGTTGAATTTGTTACAAAAGTTTCTTCAACTGGCTCACTTTCTGGTAATGCAGAAAGTACGGAGCAGTTATTATTGTCATTTCTAACTTCTGATAGGGTTGATACAATAATGGAGGAAATCCGTGGTCCTGCTGGGCGTAATATTTGGGAAAAACTATCAAATGTGCAAGAAGATATTTTAGGCAATTATCTTAAAAATGAATATCCTCAGACAATTGCTGTAATTTTATCAAAAATTTCAACCGATCATACCTCTCGAGTGCTTGGTGTTTTGCCTGATGAGCTAGCACTTGATGTTGTGCAGCGCATGCTTGCTCTTGATCCAGTTCAAGAAGAAATATTGGAAAAAATTGAAACAACGCTACGCTCAGAATTCATGTCCACCCTTTCACATACACAGCGTAGAGATAGTCATGAGCAAATGGCAGAAATCTTTAACTCGTTTGACCGCCAAACAGAGGCGCGCTTCATGACTTCGCTTGAAGATAATAATCGTGATAGTGCCGAGCGCATTAAAGAATTGATGTTTACTTTCGAAGATCTCATCCGACTTGATAGCACTGCGATGCAGACATTAATTCAAGCAATTGATAAAAAAGAAATGGCTCTTGCACTGAAGGGGGCGAATGAAACGGTTAAAGAGTTTTTTCTATCCAATATGTCGGCAAGGGCTGCAAAGTTATTGGCTGATGACATGGAGGCTATGGGGTCTGTCCGCCTTAAAGATGTTGATGAGATGCAAGCAAAAATTGTATCAACAGCAAAAGACTTATCTGCTCGGGGTGAAATTGTAATTGCCAAGTCAGATGGTTCAGAGGAGATGGTTTCGTAAATATTATGAGTGTATCACCTGTAAAATATTTATTTGATCTTGATATGGAAAACCACCAAAATGGTTCTCGCTCAAAGAGTGATGCTAAAGCTGATTTGCTGATAAGTAAGGCTTATGATGAGGGTTATCAAAAAGGCTTAAAAGAGGGCGAGCAAACAAAAAGTGCAAGACTGTTACAAGCTCAGCTTAACGAAATTAATAATATATCAAAACAATGCGCAACTATGCTCAGTGCTAGTGAGAAGGCTGAAAAACAAGCACTTGGTCATGCAATTTCTCTTAGTTTGAGCGTTGGGCGAAAACTAGCTAATGAGTTAGTTGCTCGCTTCCCAGATGCTGAATTGAATCCGCTTATCAAAGAATGTTTAATGTCTTTAGAAGATGCGCCACATTTGGTTATTCGAACACACCCAGATATTGCTGATTTAAGCAAAAAAAATGCCCAAGAATATATTGCAGCTTCTGGTTTTACAGGTCGCCTTGTTGTTATGGGAGATCCAGATATTTCATTAGGTGATGGACATATTGAGTGGGTTAATGGAGGTGTAGTGCGCTCAACAAAGTCTATAAATGAGCAAATTGATACTTCTATAAATAGCTTTTTAGATGCTCATGAAATCCCTAATAACGAAATAATAAATGAAGATAATTTAAGTGATGCGATAGTTGATGATGGACAAAGTCAACTCATAAATAATCAGCCATTGGAGAATAAAGAATGAGTGATAATCAAGACGATTTATCAGATGTTGAATTTGATCCAGTTGGACAAAATACGCCCCCTGAAGTGAAAAAGGAAGAAAATTCACTTAGCTCTGAGTTGGAAGAGATGGTTGCAAATGTCGACAGCGATGATGGTTTGTTAGAAGAAAAAACTGCCGAAGATCTTGAAGCGGTATTTGATGTTCCAGTGCGAGTTTCAGTTGTTTTAGGACGTGCCAAAATGCCTGTTTCAAGTCTATTAAATTTGGATGTTGGAACAGTGGTTGAGCTTGATCGTCAGGTTGGCGAGGCGATTGATATTTATATAAATGATCGTTTGGTGGCTCGTGGAGAAATTGTTTTAATTGATGAAAAACTCGGCGTAACTATGACAGAAATTATCAAGGCTTCTTAAAAAAGTTTTTTGAATAAAAATGGGCAAAAGGAAAATATTATGCGGCTATTAATTATCGGGGCTCTTGATGGGCAACTTACCGAGGCTACAAAATTAGCAATGGATGGCGGCGCAAGTGTTGCGCATGCTCCAAGCATTGATATTGCTTTGGCATCTTTAAGATCAGGTCGTGGGGCTGACTTACTTTTGGTTGATGTGATGAGTGATATTCCACAATTGCTTGCAGCTCTTGAGGCAGAACGCATTCATATTCCTCTTGTTGCTTGTGGCACTCAAACAAATGCCGCCGCCGCTGTTAATGCCATTCGAGCGGGGGCAAAAGAATATATCCCACTTCCACCAGATGCTGAATTAATTGCAGCCGTCATAGCAGCAGTTGCCAAAGAAAGCACAGACCTACTTTACCGTGACCCGTTAATGGCAAAAGTTGTTGCTTTAGCCGAGCAAATCGCCCCATCAAACGCAAGTGTTTTAATTACGGGTGAAAGCGGAACAGGTAAAGAAGTAATGGCAAAACATCTACATGCTTATTCTAAGCGTTCAGCAAAGCCATTCATATCAATCAATTGTGCGGCTATCCCTGAGGCATTGCTGGAATCTGAATTATTTGGCCATGAAAAAGGAGCATTTACTGGAGCTGTAGCCAAACGTATTGGCAAGTTTGAAGAAGCAGGCGGAGGTACATTATTACTTGATGAAATCTCTGAAATGGACGCTCGCTTACAAGCAAAATTACTGAGAGCAATTCAAGAGAGAGTTATTGATAGAGTTGGCGGTACAAAGCCAATTTCAGTAGATATTCGTATCATTGCAACCTCAAACCGCAACCTTGAAGCGGCGGTAAAAGATGGTAGTTTTCGTGAGGATTTATTATTCCGCCTAAATGTTGTGAATTTAAAACTTCCTCCATTACGTGAAAGGGTTGGAGATATTTTAATCTTAGCGGAGCATTTCATTAAAAAATACTCAAGCGCAAATGGCCTTCCAACTCGCACTCTTAGTTCTGGTGCAAAAGGTGATTTAGAAAATGCCCCATGGCCTGGAAATGTCCGTGAATTAGAAAATACTCTTCATCGTGCGGTGCTTTTATCACAAAGTGATGAGATTGGCAGTGACGCAATTCGTATGCCAGATGGAACAGAATTGTCACAAGCAGCAGCAGATAATAATATAGCCTCTCAAGCAGCCCAAACGGCTCAAAATATAGCAAGAGCTATGGTCGGGCGCACAGTTGCTGATGTTGAGCGTGAGTTAATTTTGGATACATTGGGTCATTGCCTTGGCAATAGAACTCATGCAGCCAATATTTTGGGAATTTCTATTCGCACCCTTAGGAATAAGCTAAATCAATATAGCGATGATGGCTTGAATGTTCCAAGCCCGGGCGAGCAACGCTCAAATGTAGCTTAAAGGGACAGTATAAATTAAATGAGCGATAGTATAAATACTGGCAATATCCCTAGCAATAAACCAGTTCCTGCATTTTCATTTGCAGGCATTGTAAATACGTTAAAACAAACGGATATTGCACTGGCTATTGGTGTGATGACAATAATCATCGTGCTGATTTTGCCATTGCCAGCCTTTATGCTCGATATGCTTTTAGCCGTATCAATTATTTTTTCTGTGCTTATTTTAATGACTTCTTTATTCATTCATAAAGCGTTAGAATTTTCAGCTTTTCCAACTATTTTGCTCATCGCAACAATGATGCGCCTAGCACTAAACCTTGCCTCCACCCGTCTTATCTTAGCCAATGGACATGAAGGAACAGGTGCAGCAGGTAATGTGATTGAGGCATTTGGTAATTTTGTTATGCGTGGTAATTTTGTTATCGGCATGATTGTTTTTGGCATTCTAGTCATTGTGAACTTCATTGTTATTACAAAGGGTTCTGGTCGTATTGCTGAGGTTGCTGCCCGTTTCACCCTTGATGCTATGCCGGGCAAACAAATGGCGATTGATGCCGATCTTTCTGCTGGCTTAATAGATGAGGATCAAGCAAGGGCAAGACGCACAGAGCTTGAAGATGAAAGTGCATTTTTTGGTGCAATGGATGGTGCTTCAAAATTTGTACGTGGTGATGCAATTGCAGGAATTCTCATCACCTTTATTAACGTATTGGGCGGCATAATTATTGGTGTTGCACAAATGGACATGAGCATTGGTGAGGCCGCTAATAATTACACGCTTTTAACTGTTGGCGATGGTTTGGTAAGTCAAATCCCCGCCCTTATTGTTTCAATAGCCGCTGGTCTTTTGGTCTCAAAAGCAGGTGTGCGAGGAAGCGCAGATCAAGCCCTAGCTAAGCAATTTACAGGCTACCCAAAAGCACTTGGCATGAGTTCAGCCGTGATGGTTTTATTGGCATTTTTACCAGGTATGCCAATGCTCCCATTCATGATTTTGGCAGCAGGGTCAGGCTATTTAGCCTATACTTCAACCAAGAAAAAAGCCGCAGAGGCCGTAAAAGAAAAACAAGAAATTGTCATAAAAGAAGAGCAAGAAAATGCACCCCCTGAAGAAGCTCCAATATCAGATAGTCTAAAAATTGATGAGTTAAAATTAGAGCTTGGTTACGGATTGCTTGAAATGGTGCGTGATGAGAATGGCGGCAATGATCGCTTAACAGATCAAATAAAAGCACTTCGCCGACAATTGGCAATTGAACTTGGTTTTGTAATGCCGCCAGTTCGTATTTTGGACAATATGCAACTTGAAGCCAATGATTATAAGGTAAAAATAAAGGAAGTCGAAGCAGGTGGAGGGATTGTTTATTCTAACCTTCTTATGGTTATGGATCCTATGGGTAATGCAATTGACTTGCCAGGAAATCAAACAATTGAGCCAACTTTTGGCCTGCCAGCAACTTGGATAGAACCTGCAATTCGTGATGAGGCTGAGCTAAAGGGATATTCAATAATTGATCCCTCAACGGTTATTTCCACTCATTTAACTGAGGTAATAAAAGCTAATGTTGCCGACCTTTTAAGTTATGCGAATGTGCAAACCCTGCTTAAAAATTTAGATGAGGATCAGCAAAAGCTGGTTGAAGACTTAGTGCCTGGTCAAGTTTCTGTTTCAAGCATTCAACGTATTTTACAAATTTTATTGGCCGAGCGCATTTCAATTCGTGATTTGCCAACAATTCTTGAAGGTATAGCCGAAATTGCAAGCCCAGGGGCAACACCGCAATTTATTGCAGAGCATGTTCGCTCACGCCTTTCTCGTCAACTTTGTGCTGCAAGTTTAAATGCTAATAATAGTTTGCCTTTGTTAACCCTCTCACCTCAATGGGAGAGAGATTTTGCTGAGGCCATGGTAGGTGAGGGTAACAACCGCCATTTGGCAATGGCACCATCTCGCTTACAAGAATTTATTGTAGCTATTCAAGGTGCATTTGAAAATGCTGCAAGAATGGGCGAATTGCCAGTATTAATAACATCACCCAATATACGCCCGCATGTGCGTGCAATAATTGAACGCTTCAGGCCACAAACCGTAGTGATGAGCCAAAATGAAGTACACCCACGAATTAAGTTGCAAACTGTTGGGGCAGTATAACTTTTTTAAATAATCACTATGCTTGTTTATCTAGTTTCTTACTTGGGCTTTATTCTCATGTTGAGTAAGAAAACCACCTTCTGCCACCCCCTGCCACTCTCCCGTCACGCCATGCAAAACCAGTGTATTTTGTGCAATATATAATGTTACATTTCGTTACATTTCTTCACAACTCTTAAGCAAATGTGAAATATTGGCGTTACATCAAACCTCTAAGTTACGAATCAGAAAAGATAAGTAGTGATGATAAATTCGTGTCAGGTGATACGTTTTGCTCTGCTTGCTTTCTAGCGCAAAAAGGGGATGCCGCATGATAAAATTTCCGCCAAATTTGAACTATAAAAGGTTCAGTGTTGTCCTATTGGCTTCTGCTGCAACCTTTTCGGTTATGAGTGTTTTGCCCGCACAGGCACAAGACTATAGTCCGATTGAGCAAATTGAAGTTAAACAAGAATTAGCAGATCTTGGGAAGCGATTATTTTATGATACTCGTTTGTCAGGGGATACAGGTTTGTCTTGTTCTTCTTGTCACCAACCAGATAAAGCCTTTACCGATGGTCAGGCTTTATCAGATGCCTATGCAGATACATTACATTTTAGAAACGTACCCACCTTGGCCAATGTTGGTCACCGTGCCGCATGGTTTCATGATGGACGTTTGGGCACAAACCTAAATGATGTAACTCGTGAATCAATCACCGAAACCTATATGATGAACATGGATATGCGCATCATGCAGGAACGTCTTAAGCAAGACCCAATCTATGTTGATTTGTTTGAAAAAGCAGGTAAAGGCGAGCCATCAAATGGTGGTGTTCGTTCAGCCATTCAAGAGTTCTTAAAAACAATCACCTCAACTGGTGCGCCGTTTGATAGCGGTGATATGTCAGCATCTGCAAAAGCAGGTTTTGCATTATTCACTGGTAAAGCTGGTTGTGTAGCTTGTCACTCAGGTGATCGTTTCACAGATGACCAACCACATAATATTGGAGTGCCTGAAAATCCTGAGATTTGGTCAAATCCAGATCGCCACGTAACTTATGTTACCTATGCAAAATTCTTGGGTATAGAAAATTATATGAATTTGCGTGAAGATCTTGGTGCTTATATTCGTGACCATAAAGAAGAGAGCAAAGGCAAATTTATGACCCCAACTCTTCGGGAGCTCACCTATAGCGCACCATATATGCACAATGGCATGATTGCCTCATTAGAAGAAGTCGTTGACTTTTATAATGCTGGCGGTGGTGAGAGCATGAATAAAGATCAAGTATTAAAGCCTCTTTCTTTAAGCGATGAAGAAAAAACCAATTTGGTTGATTTCCTCAAATCACTTTCAGGCGATAGCTTTGATGTTCCTGCCTATAATCCCGGCGAATTTGACACTGAATATACCGTCATCGCCGATTGGCTTAATCAGAAAAATTGAGGAGAGGTTGATTATGTATAAAATTAAAAAATTCTCTACCCTCACTGCTGTTGCACTAGTTGCAACTTCGCTACTTGCACCAATGGGTGCAATGGCTGGGGACAGGCCATCAATGCTTGCTCCTCTTGGTGATCCACCCAATCCTGCAAGCAATCCAACTACCCCTGAAAAGGTAGAATTGGGTAAAATGCTATTCTTTGATGGCCGCTTGTCAGGTAATGGCACAATGGCTTGTGTTGTTTGTCACTTACCAGATGAAGGTTGGGATTTCCCAGATAAAATATCAATGGGTTATCCGGGTACTGTGCACTGGCGCAATTCTCAAACCATTATCAATTCAGCCTATTATAATAAATTATTTTGGGCTGGCTCATCAGGTTCGCTAGAAGGTCAGGCTCGCTCTGCGGCGCGTGGCGGTGTAGCGGGTAATGGTGAAGATGATGGACTTGAAGCAAGATTAGCATTCGTTCCAGAATATGTGGAACGCTTTAACGATGTGTTTGGTGATACATGGCCAAATGTTCGCAATGCCTATCGTGCCATTGCTGCTTTTGAGCGCACTTTAGTTCAAACAGATACTCCGTTTGATAATTATATGCGTGGTGATGATAAAGCTCTAAATAAAGCTGAGTTAGCAGGCCTTGATTTGTTTACAGGTAAAGCTGGCTGTTCTTCATGTCATGATGGGGCTCTTTTGTCTAACCAGAAATATTATAACACTGGTGTGCCAACTTATGATGGCTGGCAAACAAATGCTTTAGATCAGATAACCTTCCGTTTTGAGATATTTGCCAAGGGTGTAACCGAAGACAAATATCGCACATATAAAGAAGATCCAGGGCTTTATTTCCGCACGAAAGAAACTGCTGATCTTGGTAAATTCCGTGTGCCATCATTGCGTTATACTAAATATACCGCACCATATATGCACAACGGAATGATTGAATCTCTAGAAGAAGTCATTGAGTTTTATAATGCTGGCGGGGGAACAAATGACTTTTCCGCAACTAAAACCGATCAGATACAACCTCTTGATCTTAGCAAGAAAGAAAAAGCTAACTTGTTAGCATTCCTTGAAAGTCTTTCTGGCGATCGCATTGAGATGGATTATCCTGATCTCCCACCAACCGAGCCACTTCCGGCTCCAATTGAATAGTGCAGGAGGTAATAATGACCGCAAGTAAAGGTCTAATAGAGGCCATTAACGGTCCTGCGGAAATCCGCAAGACCTCAAAAAAATGTGTAGTCAATCGACGTACTTTTCTTTTGACTTCTGGAATAGCCACAGCAACGGTGATGGTTGCAATGCAAACGGGTGAAGGGCTTGCAAAAGTTCCAGCTCTAGTTGCAACCTATCCTAAGAAATTCATTGGCAAACTTTCAGAACTAAAAGTAGATGAGCCGCTTGACTTTTCCTATCCCGATGAGGGCGAACACTCAGATTCAATGATTGTAAAGCTGGGTAAACCAGCAGGTGGTGGCATTGGTCCAGATAATGATGTGGTTGCATTTAACTATATTTGCACCCACCAAGGTGGTCCATTGCATGGCACTTATAAGCCAAATGATAAGGCACTTGGCCCTTGTCCATTGCATCTGACAACATTCGATCTCACAAGGCATGGAATGTTTATTTCTGGTCAGGCGTATCAGTCACTACCCCAAGTTTTACTCGAACTTGATGGTGATGATATTTACGCCGTTGGCATTTTTGGCCTTATCTATGGCCGTTACGATAATTTGAAAGGTTGAGGGTGAAATCATGGGAACTCCGTATTATATTCCTGAAACCAATATTCCGCTACCACCCGTTGGTGCGGATATTATTCCAACTGCTTGCGATTACTGTATCGTGGCATGTGGCTATAAAGTATATCGCTGGCCTGTTACGGGCGGCGGGGTTGGCGGACCTAATGCTGACGAAAATGCGTTTGGTGTTGACTTTCCTGTCTCCACACTTGGCGAATGGGTAGCACCAAACCAATATAATGTGGTGATGCATAATAATCAGCCTCATCACGTTATTATTATTCCTGATAAGGATACTAACCACGTTAATGTAAATGGTGATAGTTCTATTCGTGGTGGAGCGTTAGCGCAAAAGGTCTATAATCCTCAGACCCCAACACGTGATAGACTACAATCACCAATGATACGTATGTTTGGCACGCTAATGCCAGTAAGTTGGGACTTTGCGCTCGATATTGCGGCAGAAGTTGGCAAACATGTTATCAAAAAACATGGCGCAAACGCCTATAATGTTAAAACCTTCTCTTATGGTTATATGGAAAATACCTATGCGATTACAAAATATGCATTAAGACATATTTCAACCGCTAATTTTACCTTCCATGATACTCCATCTGATGTTACTTCAACACCAGGTTTTAGAGATGCAGGTTTTGATAATTTTGGCCCATCTTATCAAGATTGGCATGATGCTGATACCTTGATGATTTGCGGAACTGATCCGTATGAAACCAAAACTATCCTGTTCACTCAATGGATTATGCCTGCTATTCAAAATGGTCAAAAAACTATTTTTCTAGGGCCTCGTCGTACCGCTGGCATTGCTTATGCCGAGCAAAATGGCGGTATGTGGATTGATCTGCAACCCGGCACTGATCTTCCTGTAGTTTCTGCAATCGCTCGTGTGATTGTTGAAAATGGCTGGGAAGATAAAGAGTGGATCAAAAATTGGGTCAACAACAAGTTTGAAAGTTCCTCAGGTTTTGGTCAAGGCACTCGCAATACTCCGTGGCAATGGCGCACAACTTGGGGTAAATTCCAAACTAAAGGCTATGATGACTGGAAAAAATGGCTTCTTGCTCAAGATTTTTCTGTCCCTGAAAAAGCTGCTGAAATTGCACAAATTGATGTTGCAAAAATCTATCAAGCTGCTGAATGGCTGGCAAAACCAAGAGCCGATGGCACTCGTCCTAAATCATCAATCATGATTGAAAAAGGCTTTTACTGGTCAAATAATACTGGCAATACAAATGCTATTTCCTCTTTAGGAATTACAGTTGGTGCTGGTGGACGGCCGGGTCAAGTCATTGGTCGTGCTGGTGGTCACCAACGTGGTGGACTTCGTGGTGGTAAATATCCACGCAACAAGTCACCTGAAAAACTACCAGGTCGTCGCCGCCGTGCAATGGATACCGATCGTTATCTAATGGCAGGTCATACTCGCATGGCTCACGTTATTGGTAACACTTGGATTCAAGCCATGTGTGCATCACAAAACCTTGCTTCAAAATTTGAAGAATTAACAGTGCAAAATCCGCACCAAATCCGCTCTTTCGATAAGCAAGAAATTATCGATACGCTTAAAAAACGTGCCGATAGTGGTGGCACAGTTGTTATCAACCAAGATATTTATTTGGTAGATCCAATTGGCGCACGTTATGCTGATATTGTTTTTCCTGCTAGCGGTTGGGGTGAAGATAATTTCACTCGTGCTAATGGTGAGCGTCGCTTAAGACTTTATCCTAAGTTTTATGACGCACCGGGTGAAGCCAAGTCTGATTGGTGGATTATTGCTCAATTATCTAAAAAAATGGGCTTTGATGGTTTTGATTGGGAAAACTCAAACGATGTTCTTGAAGAAGCATCTCGCTTCTCTCGAGGTTCACGTAAAGATTTCTATATGCTTCATGTTGCTGCTAAAAAAGAAGGCATCACCTTGCATGAGAAATTTGCTCAATTTGGAACCGATGGTATCCAAGGGCCAGTTATGATGATGGAAGATGGAAGTCTACAAGGATCTAAACGCCTTCACGATACCACCCGCAAATTGCCAGAAACAGGCCCTGCTGCTGCGAACATGTTCAATAAAAAATTGACACATTTCAATACGCAAACAGGCAAGTGTAATATTCAAAAAGCACCTTGGTCTTTATTCTCTGATTATTGGGAATGGCTCAAACCAAGAGAAGGCGAGTTATGGGCTAGTTCTGGTCGTATTAACGAAAGATGGCAATCTGGTTATGATGATCGTCGCCGCCCATATATTGTGCAACGTTGGCCTGAAAACTGGGTAGAAATTCACCCAGATGATGCAGCAGAGCGTGGAATTGAAAGTGGCGACTATGTCATGCTCTATTCAGATCGCATTCCAGTGCAGGTTGACACTATCGTTGGTATTGAAGGAGATGATTTCAGCTTCACCAAATTGATGGAAAACGGGCATATTGAACTTACGAAAGCAGCAATTACTGCAGTTGCAATCGTAACTCCTGCTCTAAAAAAAGGTGTGATGTATATGGACTTTTTACACACTGCCCAGCCAGCAAACGCTTTAAACGGTCGTGTTGTTGATTGGATTTCAGGCAACTATAACTATAAGATGGGTGTTGGCATGGTCAAAAAAATCGGCGTGTCACCTTATAAGAATGACTTCCGTTCCATGTCATTCGCTCGTCGTGATATAGTTTAATATCTCTACTCTCTATGCGGGCAGTCCTAAATTATGGGGTTGCCCGTATCCCAGAAAAGAATGAAAAATCATGTCTGAGTTAATGCAAAAAACTAAAAATAATCAAACAATCCTAGAAATAGGCGGTGTTCTCAAAAAAATTCTGAGTGAGAATTCAGAAGTTGAGCAATGTTTTGCTGTGCAAGCATTAGGGAAATTACCGCTTGATAATTCAGTAAAAATTCTAATTGAACATTTAAGAAATCCAGATGAAGATGTCCGTTGTGATACGGGGAAAGCTCTTGCAATTTTACAAGATAAAAGCGCAATTGAGCCATTGATTGAAAACCTTATTCAAGACCCAATTGGCGAAGCAAAAATAATATATATTGAAGCCTTGCAAGCATTAAAAGCAACCCAAGCGAGTGATATTTTATCTACATTAGTAGGCACAAGAGGCGAAGAAGAAAATGTAGCTTGGGAAGAAGATGGCTCAGGCTGGGACGATTGGCTAAGCGTTCAAAATGCAGCAATTGTTGCACTTGGCTCTTTCGGCACAGATATTGATGTTGATATAGCTATAAAGGCAATTTTAAAAGCTCTTGATGATCCGATGGGTCAAGATGTTTGGGCTTTGGCAACCAAAACCCTAACTCTTTTTGGCGAGGCTGGAATATCAACTCTTATTGAATTGATGAAAAATGCAAGCCATATTAATCGCAAACGTATAATAATTGCACTTGGTGGCGTTGATGATGCACAAAGTGCCATATTACTTGAAGCAGCAATGTCTGACCCAAAACCAAGTGTTCGCATAGCGGCAATCACTAGTGGAGCTAAGCGCAATATAAAAGAAATTTGCACCATTGCACTTAATGATGGATCGATTGATGTAAGAGTTAAGGCACTACAAACTTATAGTAATTTTGATGATAAAACTTTAGCAACTGCCCTAAATGATAGTGCTGAAAAAGTGCAAATTGCAGCTTGTGAAGCAATAATAAAAGATAAAAAAACCCGCCCTATTTTGAAGTTAATAAATTTGGCACAAAAACAATTGCGTAATGGTTCAGATCAAATCTTGGCTGCGAGCATCTTGGCAATGGCAGTTGCAAAACCAGATGGAGCTGTAAATTTTATTGAAGATATTGTTAACCATAATGCAACTGAGCCGTCAGTTCGCATAGCAAGTCTAAGGGCATTGGGTAGCTTAAATAGTTCAAAATCTGTTGCGCTCTTGAGTGAGGCGGCAGGTGATGCAAGTCAAGAAATTCGCCTTGCAGCTATTGGCTCATTAGGTAAAATTTCAAAAACTAAGGGTGCTTTAGCTGATAAAGCCGTTGAAATTTTGGCTTTTGCTATTTCAGGTGACCTTGTAGCCACTCCAAAAGATTGGAAGCCAAAAGAAGACAATGTTATTGATTTCAAAAAGCAAAAAAACTTAAAACAAGAAGAGAGAGATCAAGATAGCCGCATGGTCAAATTAGACCGTGAAGGTAATATTATTGAGGTATCAAAACATCCAAAAATAGAAGAAACAGCACAGCCAGAAGTTGAAATAGTAAAAGAAAAATCAGCCCCTCTCTCAACCCTAGACGCTATCATGGCTGCTAACAGTGAAATACCATTACCAGAGGAAGATACTATAGAGATTGATGAGAAGGACATTGCCTTCCTTGAGATGACAGGTGTAGGGTCAAATAAGCGTAAAAAAATTAACCCTCAAAGTAAAACTCCTGCCCATCTTGATGTGCGTAAATTAGCGGCTCTTGTTGGTTGTGAAACTGCAAGAGAAGAATTGCTTGAACCTTTGATAAAAGCTGCAGGCGAGAGT
>JAMONZ010000006.1 GCA_027066315.1 Hyphomicrobiales bacterium | reverse complement strand
GCTTAATATAAAGCCCATAAAGATGCTTAAAAAACCAAAAGTCACCTACCATGCCGCTTGCTCGCTTCAGCATGGCCAGCAAATTAAAACTTTTCCAAAAACATTGCTTAAAAGAGTTGGTTTTGAAGTGGTTGAGCCTGTGGATAGCCACCTTTGTTGCGGCTCTGCTGGCACATATAATCTTATGCAGCCAGAAATTTCTACAAAATTAAAAACTAATAAGGTCAAGCATATTGAGGCAACAAAACCTGATGTTATTGCAACAGGGAATATTGGTTGCATGATGCAAATTGGCTCTGGCATAGATATACCAATTGTGCATAGCATTGAGCTGCTCGATTGGGCAACGGGAGGGCCAACTCCCCCTGCTTTGCGGCCACTTGCCCCAAAATCTGCTTTGAAAGATATTTAATGATAACTATTATTGGATCAATAAATTTTGATCTTATTTCTTATTGTGAAAAACTGCCTAAAACTGGCGAAACCATTTTGGGCAGTAAAGTAATAATGGCCTCAGGAGGCAAGGGCGCAAATCAAGCATTAGCTGCAATGCGTGCAGGGGCAAAGGTTAAATTTTATGGCGCAGTTGGAAATGATGAATTTGCCAAACTTGCCTTAAGCGAGTTAAAAGCCCAAGGCGCAGATTTAAGTAATGTGAAACAGTATAATTGCGCAACAGGACTTGCTAATATTACTGTAGATGCCAAGGGCAATAATATAATTATTGTTGTTGCTGGAGCTAATAAAAAAATTGATATAGGCGTTGCTAAAACAGCCATAAAAAATATGAAACAGGGTGATATTTTATTATTAAATCAAGAAATCCCACCTAAGGTAATTAAAACTGCACTTGAGATGAGCAAAAAGGCAAATATCCTGTCCATTTTAAATATTGCACCATTTATTAAAGAAACAAAGCAGCTAGCCGCTTTAAGTGATGTTCTTATTGCAAATGAAGTTGAGTTTAATGCTCTAGTGGGTAAAAAAATTGCCTTTGAAAATATTTTTGAGCAAGTAAAAAAATATGCAAAAGAAAATCAGCAAATAATAATAATCACGCTTGGTGAAAATGGTGCAATTTATGCCGATCAAGAAAATTTTGGGCATATAAAAGCCCCAAAAATCTCTGCAATTGATACGGTTGGGGCAGGTGATTGTTTTTGTGGAGTTTTTGCAAATTCGCTTGAAGCAGAGTTTCCATTAAGGAAAGCAATAAAAACAGCAGTTTTTGCAGGTGCTTTAGCTACTCTTAAAACAGGGGCGCAAACATCTTTTCCTAATAAAAGTGAAATTGCTAAATTCATTAAAAATAAATCACACTGAAAACTAATTATTTGAATAATAATTTCCTCTCCTGTTGTCTATTATAATCAAAAATGTTAGCCACAAATAAGAATTAATATCTCAATATGGCTTTTAAAAAATATACTTAGGAAAAATCATGGCTAAAAAGAAAACTACATCAAAAACCACACCAAAAACTAAAGCAGCTTCTGCACCAAGCGCAACGCCAGAAGCTGGCCAGCAACTTGCTCCATCTTTAAGCCTGCTGACCCAATATATCGGTGACCTTTCTTTTGAAAACCCTGATGCACCAGATTCAATCATTTCAGGCTCGGGCGCACCGCAAATTTCTATCTCAATTAATAACCAAGTTAAAAAGCGCGAAGCAGATGATAGCTATATTGTTGAATTGGCTCTTAATGCAAAAGCCGAACGTGAAGGCAAGGTTTTGTTTAATGTCGAATTGGTTTATTGTGGCGTTTTCCGTATTCAAAATGTACCAGAAAATCAACTTGCTCCATTCCTAATGATTGAATGCCCACGCCTATTATTCCCGTTTGCTCGTCAAATATTGGCGCAAGTTACCCAAAATGGCGGCTTCCCGCCGATTATGATGGAGCCTGTTGATTTTGCGGCTATCTATCGTCAAAATCTTGAGAATATGGCTCAACAAAATAATGCTAATTCAAAACCAAATTAAGAATTAATATGACCCCACATAACGAAGCAAAATTAGGCGATTATGCTGACACGGTTCTACTACCTGGTGACCCCTTGCGGGCAAAGTGGATTGCAGAAAATTTTTTAAGTGATGCAAAATTAGTTAATGAGGTGCGTAATTGCTTGGGCTATAGTGGCACATGGAAAGGCAAGCCTATTTCTGTGCAAGCCACGGGAATGGGGCAACCATCAGCTGCAATTTATATTCATGAGTTGCTCGATGTTTATAAGGTAAAAAACCTTATAAGAGTTGGTACATGCGGTGGATTACACGATAAAGTTAAAGTCCGTGATGTTATCATTGCGATGAGTGCGGCAACAGATAGTTCCATGAATGATGGCTTTGCGCCTTATCATTATGCCCCTTTTGCTGATTATGAATTACTATCAAAATCAGTTGAATTAGCGAGCCAACGTGGTTTTACCACTCATGTAGCATCTGTTGTTTCGTCTGATGTTTTTTATGTGCCAGATGGTGTTAAGTCTTATGGGGATTTGCCAAATCATGGCGTATTGGCGGTGGAAATGGAGGCAGCGGCACTTTATACACTTGCATCTCGTTTTGATGCTAAAGCTCTAGCAATTTGCACAATGACTGATTGCTTGGTAACGGGAGAACAAATTGATGCCGAGCAACGCCAAACATCATTAGAAGAAATGGTTGAGTTAGCACTTGATACAGCGTTAGATATATAAACCTTATATTCTTGATTAGGATTTGTGCTAATGCATCTTTTGCTTGTTGATGGATCAACCTTTATTTTTAGAGCCTACCACGCCCTACCCCCACTTACTCGTAAGTCAGATGGCCTGCCTGTTGGAGCAGTTTCTGGTTTTTGCAACATGCTTTTTAAGCTAATTGACAATTTTAAGAATGGTGAAGAGCCAACCCATATGGCGGTTATATTTGACCATAGCGGCAAAACATTTCGCAATGATTTTTATCCAAAGTATAAAGCCCATCGCCCCCCTGCACCAGAAGATTTAGTCCCACAATTTCCACTAACTAGAGAGGCAACAAAAGCCTTCTCAATTGCTTCAGTTGAACAGGCAGGTTTTGAAGCCGATGATTTAATTGCAACCTATGCAATCAAAGCAAAAAATGCAGGTGGACGAGTGACTATTATTTCCTCTGATAAAGACTTAATGCAATTGGTTGATGAGGGGGGTAAAATCAAAATGTTTGATACGCTCAAAAACCGCATGATTGGCTATGATGAGGTAATTGAGAAATTTGGCGTAACTCCAGATAAAGTTATTGAGGTGCAATCTCTTGCAGGGGATAGTGTTGATAATATTCCTGGAGTTCCCGGAATTGGCATAAAAACCGCTGCTTTGCTTATTAATGAATATGGTGATTTAGAAAGCCTGCTTGAGAGAGCATCTGAAATTAAACAAAATAAGCGGCGTGAAAATTTAATCGAATTTGCCGATCAAGCCCGCATTTCGCATCATCTAGTGACGCTAAAACAAGATGTGCCAATTGTGCAGAATATTGAAGATTTTGTCCGTCAGCCATTAGAGGCAAAGATAATTTTGCCATTTTTAAAAGCGATGGAATTTAGCTCTTTTGCTACCCGTATTGCAAATAAAATTGATGCCGATGAAAATGCGTTTGAGGCTGACCCTAAGTTAAGAGCAAAGGCCAATGTTGCGCAAGATGAAACAACAAGCAATGAGGCTGATGTAAATGGGGAAGATAACCCATCTAAATATGCCAAAGAGTTACAAATAAAAATTGCTGCAATTCCTGTTGATCGTGAAAAATATGAAACTATTCTAAATATAGAGGCGTTACAAAATTGGGTTAAAAAAATCCAAGCTAAGGGCTTTGTTTCAATCGATACAGAAACCACAGGCTTAGACAATCAAACTGCCAGTCTGGTTGGAATAAGCCTTGCAACTGAAATGGGGGAGGCCTGTTATATTCCGCTTGCGCATCGACAAGGTCAAGACGATATGTTTGGCGGTGGACTTGTGCAGGGTCAGCTAGATTTGCAAGTGGTTATTGCGTCTCTTAAGCCAGTTTTAGAGGATGACGCAATCCTTAAAATACTTCAAAATGCCAAATATGATATGGGAATATTAAGCCGATATGATATAAATATCACCTCTTTTGATGATACAATGTTGCTCTCATATGCAATTGATGGCGCACGGGGCAATGGCATGGACGCACTTAGTGAGCGTTGGTTGGATCACACCCCAATTGCCTTTAAAGAAATTGCAGGCGTGGGTAAAAAACAGCTTAGTTTTGATGAAATAGAAATAGAAATAGCCTCCAAATACGCAGCAGAAGATGCCGATATTACTCTAAGGCTTTGGCATGTTTTAAAGGCTCGACTGGTGGCGAAAAAGGCGGCAACCGTTTATGAAACGCTTGAGCGTCCGCTTATTCCTGTTTTAGCAAGAATGGAAGCTCGTGGCATTTCGCTTGATAGGCAAATACTTGCTTCCCTTTCTGCTGATTTTGCTCAACGTGCAGAAGTGATGCAAACCATTGCATATGAAATGGCGGGTGAAAAATTTAACCTTGCATCACCAAAGCAATTGGGTGAGATATTATTTGATAAAATGGGGTTAGAGGGCGGTAAAAAAACAAAAACTGGCGCATGGGCAACAGGTGTTTCTGTGCTTGATGATTTGGCGGCAAATGATGTCCCTCTAGCAAAAGTAATTTTAGATTGGCGAGCAGTAAGCAAGCTAAAATCTACCTATTCAGATGCATTGCCAACTTTTATAAACCAGCGCACAGGCCGAGTGCATACAAGCTATCACCAAGCGGCGGTAATTACAGGAAGGCTTTCCTCATCAAATCCTAATTTACAAAATATTCCTGTTAGAAGCGAAGATGGGCGAAAAATTCGTACAGCTTTTGTTGCAGCAAATGGCAAAAGTTTAATCTCAGCTGATTATTCTCAAATCGAGTTGCGAATATTGGCTCATATTGCTGATATTGCTGCATTAAAAAAAGCCTTTGCAAATGGACAAGACATTCATGCAATGACGGCATCTGAAATATTTAACGTGCCAATAAAAGATATGGATCAAGATATAAGACGCAATGCTAAGGCAATCAATTTTGGGATTATTTATGGCATTTCGGCCTTTGGTTTGGCAAATCAACTTGGCATTTCAAGGACTGAGGCGAGCGATTATATCAAGGCGTATTTTGAAAAATTCCCAGGGATTAAAGACTATATGCAAAGCCAAAAAGCCTTGGTTAAAAAGCAAGGGTTTGTTGAAACTATTTTTGGACGTAAGATTATTTTAGAAAATGCCAATTCAAAAAACCCAATGGAGCGTGCATTTGTTGAGCGGGTTTCAATCAATGCCCCAATTCAAGGCTCGGCTGCCGATATTATTCGCCGTGCAATGATAAAAATAGAGCCCGCATTGGCTACAAAAAAAATTGATGCCGATATGCTTTTGCAAGTGCATGATGAATTAATTTTTGAAACCCCAAAGGGTGAAGAAGAAAAGGCAATTGTAGCAATTTCAAGCATCATGGAGCATGCCAGCGAGCCAGCTTTGCAATTATCTGTGCCTTTGGTGGTTGATGCTAGGGCGGCAAATAACTGGAATGATGCCCATTAGAAAAAAGGTTAAAATGGAAAGTCAAAGCCAACAAAAAGCTACATTGATAGGGTTTGGCGCAATATTGCTTTGGTCAATGTTAGCTTTTTTAGTAAGTTTTGTTAGCAATATCCCCCCTCTTTTATTACTTGCGATGAATTTTTATATTGCATTTTTTATTGGGCTTGTTGTCGCAATTGTTCAGCGAATTAATCTTTTTGAAATTGCTAAAATGGACTTTAAAGTTTGGATACTTGGGGTTGGCGGTCTGTTTGGCTATCACTTATTATTATTCATTGCGCTTAGAAATGCTCCAATTTTGCAAACAAGTCTAATAAATTATCTTTGGCCATTATTAATCGTATTATTCTCTATATTTTTACCAAAAAATCATGGTGGAGGCAGGTTAAGATATTGGCATGTCTTGGGTGCATTATTGGGTTTGGCAGGAAGTTTGTTGATTGTAACCTCTAGGGGTGATTTATCATTTTCAAATAATTATTTATTTGGCTATCTCATGGCATTTTTTGCGGCTATTATTTGGGCAAGCTATTCAGTCCTTTCTCGCCTCTTTGTTCGCATTTCCACTCATTCAGTAACGCTTTTTTGCCTTGTTACAGCAATTAGCGCAACTTTTGCTCACCTCTATTTTGAGCAAACTATTTGGCCACAAAACCTATCGCAATGGCTTGCAATTCTAGCACTTGGTTTAGGCCCAGTTGGGGGTGCATTTTATCTTTGGGATTATGGCATGAAACATGGCTCAATTGCTTTACTGGGAGCTGGGGCATATTTAACACCATTATTTAGCAGTTTTATTTTGGTATTTTTTGGTATTAGCAAAGCAAGTAATAGCCTATTTATTGCCGCCATTTTAATCACGCTTGGGGCATTAATTGCTGCCAAAGAATTAATGTTTATGGTTAATAAAAAGTAAAAAACCATGGTTAATAATTGACTAATTACTATGGTTAATAAAACCCTATTCATTATGGTTAACTAAATCTAAAAATATTTTACTTTTTGGCCTGTCTTGCTTTATAATGCGTTTAACAATAAGAAATCTTTTCTTTGAAAACTTTTTATTTTTAAAATAGCTATTTGGAATAAATTTTGAGCGTGGCAAAATTCAAATTGAAAATAACTAATTCGCTTTTTTATAGCCTAGCCTTTGGCTTGTTTTTTATTGCTGTGTTTTTTGCAAGTGAAAAAACTGTTGCGCAAGAGAGCGCACAAGAAGAAAGTGTTTTAACGCCGCAATTATTATCCTCCTATATTGCCAATAAAAAAATTGCTTCGTTTGGAGTGCAAGCAACAAAAACTGCGCTATTTACTCCCTCAGCTTGGGCAAGTCCAAAAGATGAACCAGCAATTAATGCAAATGATGTTTCAAACTTTATTGCTTTAGGATATGTGCCGACGATGCAAAAAGTAGAGCATGGCAAAGACGAGAGAAATTGTTTAGCCCAAGCAATTTATCATGAAGCACGAGGCGAGCCAGAGCAGGGTCAATGGGCGGTTGCTAATGTTATTTTAAATCGGGTTGATAGTAAACGCTATCCAAATTCAATCTGCGGTGTGGTTTTTCAAAATGCCAACGCAAGTAAATATAAATGCCAGTTTTCTTTTGCCTGTGATGGTAGATCTGATGATGGCGGGATTGGTAATATAATTGTTCGCTCGTCTTGGGTTCGCTCAAATTTAATTGCCCATTCTGCATTTAGACAATTTCAAGCAGGCTCAAAATTAACTTATTTGCCCCCAAGCGTGCTTTATTATCATACGATAAATGTTGCTCCAAACTGGTCAAAAGTTTTTAATAAAGTTGCACAAATTGGCAATCATATTTTTTATTCTCAATCTTAGTTTTTTGCTTAGTTTTCTGCATATTATTATAAGCAAAATCTATGCTATTTCTTTCTTGCCTTAATTTAGATATATTTTTCAGGCTTTCACAGATAATAATATAAACCGTAAAGAAATATGCTAAAGAGAATAATGATGAAAAAAATTGCTCTTGTTGATGATGATCGAAATATCCTAACCTCAGTTTCTATGACACTAGAGGCAGAAGGGTTTTTTGTTGCAACATATACCGATGGGGCAACTGGCCTAGAGGGACTGCTAAAAAATAAACCAGATTTGGCTATTTTAGATATTAAAATGCCTCGTATGGACGGAATGGAATTATTGCGCCGCCTGCGCCAAAAATCTGATGTCCCTGTAATTTTTTTAACCTCAAAAGATGAAGAGATTGACGAGTTATTTGGGTTGAAAATGGGTGCTGATGATTTTATTTCAAAGCCATTTTCGCAACGTTTGTTGGTTGAGAGGGTTAAGACAATTTTAAGACGCTCAGAGCATCGTGAAGCAAGCGTTACAAGTTCAAGTTCTGCAAAAGGCTCAACATCTTCAAAAACAATTATTGAACGTGGCCTGCTAACCATGGACGAAGAGCGTCATACTTGTGTATGGAATGGAAAGCAGGTTATTCTTACCGTGACCGAGTTTTTAATTCTTCATGCGCTTGCTATGCGCCCAGGTGTAGTAAAAAGTCGCAATTCTCTGATGGATGCAGCATATGACGATCAAGTTTATGTCGATGATAGAACGATTGATAGTCATATAAAGCGGTTGCGTAAAAAGTTCAAAATGGTTGATGATAAGTTTGATATGATAGATACTCTTTATGGCGTGGGTTATCGTTTTAGAGAATAGTGATTTATATTAATGAAAGAATTAGAAAAAAATAATTCTAAAAACCCTTTTGGCTCAAAAAAAAGCCAATCATGGCTTGCCTTAATCTTATCGCCATTATCTGCACCTCTTCGCCTTATGCGCCGTTTTATGAGCGTTACAATTTTTTCATCACTAACTAGGCGAATTGTATTTCTTAATCTTGTGGCTCTTGGTGCTTTGGTTATGGGTATTTTATATCTTAACCAATGGCGATCAGGTTTAATTGAAGCTCGAGTGCAATCGCTTCGAGTGCAGGGCGAAATTATTTCAGCTGCAATTGCCGCCTCAGCGACAATTGATAGTGATGTAATAATTCTAAATCCAGATAGGTTGCTTGAGTTTGGTAGTTCAACCCCTGTTTCACCTCTTAGTTTTTTTGACCCCTCTTTACAATTTCCGATTGATCCAGAAAGAGTTGCCCCATTGCTCGGCAACCTTGTTACCCCTACAAAAACCCGTGCTAGAATTTATGATAAATCGGGTTTTTTAATTTTAGATAGTCAAAATATCTTTGTAAAAGATCATGTATTTGCGCCTAAAAAGGATATTGAAGAGGAGAATAAATTTTCTTTTAATGAATTGTTTAATTCATTTTTTTCTTATTTTGGTGGCTCACAATACGCACTTTATGTTGAGCATGGAATCGATGAGGGTAAATTATACCCTGAGGTAAATTCGGCACTTATTGGTGCGCCATCTGATGTTGTAAGAATTGATAGTCAAGGTGACTTAGTAATTTCTGTTGCAGTTCCCGTGCAGCGGTTAAATGCTATTGTAGGGGTTTTGCTACTATCCACTGCTCCGGGTGATATTGAGAACATTATAGAAACTGAGCGTTTGAATATACTTCGCATAGCATTAGTGGCAGCTTTTGTTACTTCTATTTTATCTTTTCTTCTTGCAGGAACAATTGCTGGCCCTATGCGCCGCTTATCTGCTGCTGCCGAGAGGGCGCAAATTTCAATGACTGATAGAACACAAATTCCTGATTTTACTTATAGAAATGATGAAATTGGTGATTTATCAGGTGCATTACGTGCCATGACCGATGCGCTTTATGCTCGTATTGAGGCAATTGAGAGTTTTGCCGCTGATGTTGCCCATGAGCTAAAAAACCCCCTAACTTCGTTAAAAAGTGCAGTTGAAACCCTACCGTTAGCAAAAACAAAAAAAGATAAACAACGCCTAAATGAAATAATTGCCCATGATATTCGCCGCCTAGATCGGCTTATTTCTGACATTTCTAACGCCTCACGCCTTGATGCAGAATTGGCTCGTCAGTCTGCAGTCCCTGTTGATATTAGTGAATTGGTAAAAACAATTGTCTTGATGCAAGAAGACATGGCTCAAAAGAAAAATGTTAAACTAGTTATGCAAGAGAATTTTGCTAAAAATGCCCTTGTGTTGGGTCATGATTCACGCTTTGCACAGGTTATTAGTAATTTAATAGAAAACGCAATTTCATTCTCTCCCAAAGGAGCAAAAGTTACTTTAGATGTGCAGTTGAAGGATAATAAAGTAATCATAACTGTTAAAGATGAGGGCAGTGGAATAATTGGCGACAAAAAGAAAATCTTTAATCGTTTTTATACCGATAGACAAAAGCAAGAAAATTTTGGCGATCATTCAGGCCTTGGCCTTTCAATTTCGCAGCAGATTATCAGGGCGTATAAGGGTGAAATAATAGCAGATAATCGTGATGATAGATCTGGGGCTGTTTTTACTATTATTTTGCCCAACGCTTAATAAAGCTAACAAGGTGTAATATGAATAATATTTCTTCTAATGATTTAATCAATATTCATGGCACTGCCATTATGATAAATGATACAGGGGTTTTATTGCGGGGCAGTTCTGGCTCAGGAAAATCACTTTTAGCTCTGCAATTGCTTGATTTATTCTCACCTAAATCATTATTAATAGCCGATGATAGAGTTGATATTTTAGCCAAAAATAATGAAATATATATGCTTACCCCAAAAAACATTGGTGGCCTTATTGAGTTACGTGGGCGGGGGGTGATAAAAAAAGAATATATCAAAAAAGCAAAACTTCACCTGATAATAGATTTGGTTGCAGAATTTGATCGTTATCCAGAACAGGATGAGTTTTTTACTATAGTTCAAGGAGTAAACATTCCTCGATGTCCAGTTCCAAACCGCCAAACCATTGATAGCATGCATCAAATATTATTAATAAAAGCCGCACTTAATCTTCTTTAAAATATTTACCTATTTTCATTTTTAGCTATATAATAAAAACATAAAACTATATTTTTAAGCAAATACCAAGGGGATAAAAAATGATAGGAATGGTCTTGGTTACGCATGGTCGTTTGGCTGAAGAATTTCGTGCAGCACTTGAGCATGTGGTTGGCCCGCAAGAAAAATGCGCAACCATCTCAATTGGCCCAGATGATGATATGGAAGAGCGTCGTAACGATATTATTAGTGCCGTTGAAGAGGTTGATAGTGATAAGGGTGTAATAATTCTAAGCGATATGTTTGGAGGCACTCCATCAAATCTAGCTATCTCTGTGATGCAAAACCGCAATGTCGAAGTGATAGCTGGGGTAAATTTGCCCATGTTAGTAAAATTAGCTCGCCTGCGCTCAGAAATGGATCTTCGTGATGCGGTACGTGAAGCACAAGAGGCTGGGCGCAAATATATCAATGTGGCCAATGATGTTTTAGGATCATAAATGCCATTAACTGATACATGCGGGCGCTCACTTTGCCAAAAATTTACGATTTGCAATCGGCGTGGCTTACATGCCAGAGCCTCGGCTCGCTTTGTGCATGCCGCTGAGTGCTTTGATGCAGATGTAAAGGTTTCATGTAATGGCTCAACGGTTGGCGGCACATCAATTATGGGTCTGTTAATGCTTGGGGCGGGAGCAGGTTCAGATATTTTTGTTACCGCTTGTGGAAATCAAGCCCGTGAAGTGCTTGAGGCAATAGCTGAGTTAGTAACGAGCGGTTTTGGTGAAGATGAAGATGGTTTAGAAAAATAAATTCAATCATATAAACATTTCTTTATATGTTTATTGTATGCAAGGTAAAATAGGCGTATAACGCCAACAGTTTTAACTTAAGATATTATTATCTTTTTACATTGCTGCAACTTAAACATATAGGAAAATAAATATGAGTGCGCCTTTTACTGACTATGCCATTAAAGATATTAGCTTGGCCGACTTTGGCCGAAAAGAAATTAACCTAGCCGAGATTGAAATGCCGGGTTTGATGGCAATTCGAGAAGAGTTTGCTGCAAGCCAGCCACTTAAAGGTGCACGTATTGCTGGCTCGCTCCATATGACAATTCAAACTGCGGTTCTTATTGAAACATTGGTTGCGCTTGGGGCAGATGTTCGTTGGGCAAGTTGCAATATATTTTCAACACAAGACCATGCCGCTGCTGCAATTGCTGCCGCTGGCATTCCTGTTTATGCTCATAAGGGTGAAACACTTGAGGAATATTGGACTTTTGCTGATAAAATTATTGATTGGGGCAACGGAGAAACCGCCAATATGATTCTTGATGATGGTGGGGACGCTACAATGCTTGTGCTTTTGGGCGCAAAGGCTGAAACTGATCCAAGTGTTCTTGAGCACCCAAAGAGTGAGGAAGAGGAATATTTTTATGCACAAATTAAAAAACGTCTAGCAAGTGAGCCTAATTTTTATTCCAACGTGAAGAAAAATATCAAAGGTGTTTCAGAAGAAACAACCACAGGTGTTATGCGTCTTTATCAACTGCATGAAAAAGGCGATTTGCCTTTCCCTGCGATTAACGTCAACGATAGTGTTACCAAATCAAAATTTGATAATAAATATGGCTGTCGTGAGAGTTTAGTAGATGCTATTCGTCGTGGCACAGACACAATGATGGCAGGTAAGGTTGCTATTGTTTGTGGTTATGGTGATGTTGGCAAGGGTTCTGCACAATCACTTAGTGGCTCTGGCGCACGTGTTTTGGTTACTGAAGTTGACCCTATTTGTGCGCTTCAAGCGGCAATGGATGGGTTTGAAGTTGTAACATTAGAAGACGCAGCACCACGGGCTGATATTGTTGTTACAACTACTGGCAATAAAGATATTGTTACTGTTGACGATATGAAAAAGCTAAAAAACATGGCTATTGTCTGTAATATTGGCCATTTTGATAATGAAATTCAGGTGGCTGAATTACAAAATTTCAAATGGACAAATGTTAAGCCACAAGTTGATTTGGTTGAGATGGAAGAGGGTAAAAGCATAATTCTCCTCTCACAGGGTCGTCTTGTTAATTTAGGTAATGCAACTGGTCATCCAAGTTTTGTTATGTCGGCATCATTTGCTAACCAAACATTGGCACAAATTGAACTTTGGACAAAATCTGAGCAATATGAAGCTGGGGTGCATATCTTGCCAAAACATCTTGATGAGAAGGTTGCAGAATTGCATTTGGCTAAATTGGGAGCAAAATTAACTGTGCTCACAAAAGAGCAAGCCGATTATATTGGGGTCGATCAAAAAGGGCCATTTAAGCCCGAACACTATAGATATTAGTTTCGTCAAGCTCTCTAAGCATAAAATTTTTTCACAAGAGGCAATTTTGTCTCTTGTGAGCTGATTCTTTACCCATCTATGTTGATAGTGATTCGGGTTTACAGTTTCTTAACCTTTGCCTGTTTCTTAAAAACAATGATAATTTCTAAGGAAGGGTAAACTCATGCAGAAGGGGAGATCTTGTAATTATAAGATTCTAAATACCCTGCTTCTTGCTTCAAGCCCCTTTGTTTTTATTTCATCCGCTAGTGCTGCCCCAGTTTTAAAAAGCAATATTATAGAATTTGCTCCTTTAGTAATTATTATTGGCTCGCTGATTTTTGGTGTTATTGGTTCTTTCTTTGTGCGCTCTATTATTGTTGAAAAAAAAGCCAATGAGAAAGAGGCAAATGAGCAGTTATCATCAATGCGCTCAACTCTTGATAATTATGAAGTTCTTTTAGCAGGACTTCCCCAAATAATTATTATATTCTCACAAGAAAACTCCCCCCCCGTTGTGCATGGACAAAGCGATATAGTTTTCCCCCCCTATAGCCAGCTAGAAAATGTTATAAATTTCACAAATTGGTTAAGTGTGAAAGATAGTGAGGTACTTAATAGCCTTGTTATTGATTTAAAGAAAAATGCTAATAGGTTTGAGATAAGTTTAAAGGGTGAAAATGGGCATGATTTAAGAATAAGCGGTCATGTACTTGGTGGACGAGCCGCTCTTCGTATTAGACGCGAAAATTTATTACTTACAAATGATGATAAATCTGCTCAAAATCCTATCAAAGAAGAAAATCAAGACCAAAAATTACCTTCCCTATCAAGCCCCATGCCCAGCGTTCAAGATAATTTAATAGATGAAAATAATGATAAAAGTTTTGAATATATAAAGGCAATTACCACACCAATTGTCATTTGCAATAATGAGCAAAAAATTATTCATTTTAACAAGGCATTTACTGACTTATGGGAATTGCAAGATAGTTGGCTAGAAGCAGGGCCTAGTGAAAAAGCATTTTTAAATCATCTTCACACAAAAAGAATGCTTCCTAGTGCATCAAATTATCGCAAATGGAGAGATGATAGGCTTGCCTCTTATGATCTTGATAAACGTCGTGAAGAAGAGTGGTTTTTGCCAAATGGTAGAACTTTAAAGGTTGTAGCTTCCCCAATTAAGCCTAGCAAAGGGGTTATATATATTTATGAGGATATTACCGAGAGAAGGGCATTAAAAACTCGCCATAATGCATTAATAAAAGTGCAAAGTGAAACTATTAACTCACTTAGTGAGGGTGTTGCAGTGTTTGGAACAAACGGGCGGCTTACTCTTTATAACTCGCCTCTTTCGCTTATGTGGAAGCTGCCAATGAATGAGCTTGCTCAACAGCCCCATATTGATAAAATTGCAAAAATTTGCGCAAAAGCAATGCCTCAAGATGGCGAGACAATTTGGAATTCATTAAAATCTGTAATTTTTGACCTTGATTCAATAAGAAAAGACAAATCAGAACGCTTAAAACTAGCAGATGGACGCTTAATTGAACATTCAATCACCCGCCTACCAGATGCTCAAACAATGATAACATTTATAGACGTTACGCAATCGGCATCTTATGAGACTATGTTAAAAGAGCGAAATGATGCATTGGTTATTGCCGATAACCTAAAAGATCAATTTGTTCAAAATATCTCTTATGAATTGCGCACCCCTTTGACAGATATTATCGGTTTTACTGATATGCTGGCTCTAAAGGAAACCGGGCCGCTAAATGAAAAACAACACTCTTACGCAAATTATATTCGCACCTCTTCACAAACCTTAGCCGTTTTGATTGATAATATTTTAGATTTAGCCCATGCAGATGCTGGCATTTTGCAATTAGAGTTTGAAAAACAAGATATGAATGCTTTGGTTGAGCGAGCTAAAGCTGGAATAGTTGGAATGTTAAATTCTAATCTAGGTGAAATGCCTGTTAATTTAGAAATTAATATTGAGAAAAATTTACCAGATTTTTATGCTGATGGCACTCGAATAGTTCAAATTCTCTATAATCTTTTATCAAATGCTGTTAGATTTTCTGATAAGGGGTCAAAAATTTGCCTCGATATTACCTCTCTAAATAAACGTATTATTTTTACCATAAAAGATGAGGGAATTGGCATTAGCCAAGAGATGAAAGATGCACTTTTTTCTCGTTTTGAGGGAGAGGGTGAAAAAGGAAGGCAAAGGGGAGCTGGGCTTGGTTTAGCTATTGTAAAAACTTTTGTAAGCCTACACCAAGGCACGATTTTGCTAGAAAGTCGTGAGCCAAAGGGAACAAAAGTGGTTGTATCAATTCCAATTGGGCTTGAAAAAACCCTGTCACTATAATGAGTGAAAAACAATTTTTATTAGTTGATGAGCAAGCAAGTAAAAAACTGGGGCAGGCACTTGGCCCTTTGTTAAAATCAGGTGATATTATTGCACTTTATGGTGATTTGGGGTCGGGCAAAACCACACTAACTCGCTCTATCATTAGGTTTTTGATGAAAGATGAAAACCTAACTATTCCCTCACCAAGTTTTGCTCTAGTTCAACCCTATGAGATAGGTCAGCAATTAATTTTACACGTTGATTTATATAGAATAAAACGGCCAAATGAGGTTGAAGAATTAGGTCTCTTTGACGATGAAAATGCCATTATTTTTATTGAATGGCCAAAAAATGACCCAAAGTTAGAAGCCAAGGCAAATTGGCAAATATTTTTAGATTTAAATCCTGATAAAACAGGGCGAATTGCAAAAATTTTGAATAAAAATAAAGAAATAGATTTAGAAAAATTAGAGATAATATAAAATTATTGGCAAAGATAATATAATAATGAGAAAACAAACTCTTTTTACTATTGCACCTCATGAGCCATTTTTAAAAAAACTGGCCGATAATATTTTAGATGGAAAATTACTTAATGGTTGGGATTTATCAAACCCTTTTGCCCTAAGTGATGTAACAATTATCTTGCCAACAAAACGAGCCAGATTAACATTAGCAAATATTTTTTGTGATAAATTATCCGGCGGAGCTTTATTGCCAAATATCATAACTTTTGGCGACCAATCTCAAGAAGATACAATTTTTTTACCTGCCCTTGATGCCAAGCCATTACCTAATGCAATTTCTAATATAAAGCGCATTTTGATGTTAGCCAAACTGGTTGAGGGGTGGGCAGATAATAGCCCTGAAATAAACCCCCAAGCGGCAGAAATAATTGCCCTAGCTTCATCTTTGGCGCAAATTATTGACACCTGTCATATTGAAAATATTGACCATAAAAAATTAAAAAATATTACACCCATAAATTTAGCAAAAAATTGGCAGCAAACCTTAGATTTTTTACTAATTGCACTAGACGCATGGCCAAAAATTTTAGAGCAGGAGAATAAAATTGATGCAGCTCTTTTAAAAAATTATCAAATTATACAACAAGCAAAAGCTGCAAAAGAAATTTATGCAGATAAACCAGTGATAGCGGCTGGCTCTACTGGCTCAATTTTAGCTACTGCAAATTTTTTAAAAGAAATAACAAAATTAAAAAGAGGTGTGGTTGTTTTACCAGGACTTGATGTTAACTTATCTGATGAAAGTCTTGTTAGTCTTAGTGATATAAAATCCAATCCGCATGGCCATAATCAATATACACTAGCAAAATTATTGTCCTATCTAGAACAAAAACCTAATGATGTGTACGAATTAGCAAGCTCAAATAACGCCCGATCAGATATTATTCATCATTCTTTGGCGCTGGCTCAAGATACGCAAAAATGGGGGGAAACTCGAGGTGAATTTGAAGAAAAAATAGATAGTGCTTTTAAAAATATCTCTCTTATTTGTGCTGATAATGATGAAAAACAGGCTCGAGCTATTGCACTAGCTTGCCTTGAGGGGTTGAATAAAAAAAAGAGTGTTGGAATAATTTCACCCGATCAAAACCTTGCTCGAAGGATTTCAGCTGAATTAGCTCGTTTTGATATAAAGGTTGATGATAGTGCGGGCACTCCAATTTTCCACACAAGGGCTGGGAGGTTTGCAAGGCAAATATTAGCAATTGCAAAAAATAATTTTGCTCCCCTTGATCTAATAGCCTTGTTGCGAAATCAATATGCTAGTTTTGGTTTAAAACGTGATGAAATAGCAAAAAGAGCCGATTTACTTGAATATTCTATATTTCGATCAGAGCGTATAGGCGATGGCCTTGATGGTATTCGGATTAGTTTACAAAAAAACCTGACAGGTGAAAATAAATATGCCCCAATTAAGCTGAGCGAAGCTGAGGCGGATAGGCTTGATGATTTAATATCAAAAATCGATAAAGCATTTACTCCATTAATTTTGTTATTTAAGAAAAAATCTTTTTTGGTATCGAGCTTTGCAAGTATTTTCAGCCAAGTTATTTTGGCCATAATAGCTCCAGATAATCAAGATAGAGCAATTAAAGATGATATGAAAATATTACTTGATTGGCTCGATGATTTAAAAAATCAAGCAAATGATAATAATTCTCCAATTTTAAATAGCTTTGATATTGAGGCATCTTTTAAGGGTTTAACATCATCTATATCATATCGATCTATTGCCTCTTACAATAATGATGTAGCAATTTGGGGATTGCTTGAGGCAAGGCTTTTAAGCCCTGATTTGTTAATTATGGCTGGCTTGAATGAAACTATTTGGCCAAGTATTGCGGATCAAGGGCCATTTTTAAGCCGCAACATGGCGATTGAAGCAGGGATAGAGCCTGCCGAGAAACGCATTGGCCAAGCAGCGCATGATTTTGAAATGGCTTTTGGTAACGAAAATCTAATCCTTTCATATTCAAAAAATATTGGCACAAACCCTGCTCAAATTTCACGGTTTTTACAACGTGTTTTTGCTTTTATTGGTGATGAGGAAACTAAAAAATGTCAAATAAGAGGAAATATTTGGCTTGAGCAAGCCCAAGCAATTGATTTTTGTTTAACTCCAAAGCCAGCAACTCGCCCCGCCCCTTGTCCAAAACAAGAGTTGCGGCCTAAAAGCCTTTCGGTAACCGAAATAGAAACTTTAGTGCGCTCACCCTATGATATTTATGCAAAATACGTGCTTAATTTAAAACCGCTAGATAACATTGGTCAACTGCCCGATGCTCGAGATAGGGGGAATATTATTCATGCCATTTTTGAGCAATTCATTGTTGAAAACATCGACGTAAACTCAATAGATGCTTATGAAAAAATAATGTCTTTTGCGAAAACTCACTTCTCAAAATTATCTTCAAATCCTTCTCTTGAAATAGTTTGGCTAGCAAGATTTGAAAAAATTGCCAAAGATTTTATAAAGTTTGAACAAAGCAGAGATGCAAATATTTTCAAAAGAAATGCAGAAAGTTACGGCGAGTGGAGGTTGGGGGATTTAAACCCAAGTTTCACCTTAAGGGGAAAGGCGGATAGAATTGACATTACAAAAAATCAAAGTTTAGAAATTTTAGATTTTAAAACCGGCTATATTCCTGACCCAAAGGACATGAAGGATTTTTTAGCCCCGCAAATGTTGCTTGAGGCGGCAATGGCAAGAGAGGGTGTTTTTAATGACATTGCCCCAATGCCAGTTTCTGCGCTTAGCTATATAAAAATCGGAGCAGGGCCAAAGGCTTTTGAGTTGATAGATTTCTCAATTGAAAAAAACACTAACTTAGATGAAGCGATTGATGAAATTGTCAGACGCTTATCAATGCAAATTAGCACCTATTTGTTGAGTGATAAAGTGCCAATGAGCGCAAGAATATATCCATCTGCA
>JAMONZ010000005.1 GCA_027066315.1 Hyphomicrobiales bacterium | reverse complement strand
CAATATCTCCATTTATTGCAACAGCTTTTGAACCATCTGCAATTAATATATCTGGGTTTTTGCTAATTCCAAAAAATGCTATTAAAGGAATTGCCAAAGCAACACCAACAAATCTGAATTTATTTGTAAAAAATGCCAACCATAATAGTGCTAACAACCCAAAAACCAAAGAGATTGGCATTAAAACTGGAGAATAATTCATACCCTCACTTAAATTAGAAATGACTAAGGCAATGTCAATTATTTTATCTATTGCGATGCCCATCAGTATTAAAAATGGTTCTTCAAAGCCAAATGGCATCAGCAAAACCGCAATAAATCCTGCTGGTAAAACAATGAATGCGACTAATGGCAAGGCAGCTAAATTTGCAAGAACTCCTAATGGCGCAGTTTGTTGAAAGTGATATGCAGCAAATAGTGCAGTTGCAATTCCAGCAATAAGCGAAGTGCTTGCTAAACCAGCAAAAAAATTAAATATCTTTTTTGCAAAATTTCGTTGTGTATCATTAAAGCGATAAGTTTCATAAACCCCAACTAATGCAACAACGGCAGCAAAAGACAGCTGAAAAGAGGGCCTAAAAACTGAAGATGGATCTGTTATAATTACAAAAATTGCAGCAAAAGCAACATTACGCATTGTTAAAGCCCGCCGCCCCACAATAACAGCACCAAATATCAGCACCAGCATTATTGTTGCTCGAACTGCTGAAACACTCGCACCAGAAATTGCTAGATAAAAAACTGCGGTTACAACACCTGCAATTGCAGCAATTTTCTTTGTATTTAATCTTTGTGCTAATGAATAGGAGATTGATAAAAAAAGCCGAGAAAGTGCAAAAACACCCCCAGCAACCAATGACAAATGAAGACCGGATATTGCCAATACATGCGCCAACCCAGAGGCCGACATAATCTGGCGTATTTCTGGTAATATTCCACTTTGGTCGCCAACAATTAACGCCTTAGCAATTGAACTCGATTGAGACGGCAACAGCTCATCTATACGTTTTCCTATTGATAAACGCAGTTTTTTTGTCCAAGTCGAAATGGATATTCCTTTTTCTTTACCAATAATTTTAGGCGGTTTTGTTGAAGTTGCATATGCACCAATGCCAGAGAAATACGATTGAAACTGACTATCATATCCGCCAACGACTACTGGAGAGGGAACTGAAGTAAATCTAATTGGAGCAGATATTAAATCCCCCTCGCTTAAAACTGCTCCTTCTTTGATGAATAGTCTAGCTTTTTTAATATCTATATTGATTTTATTGTCACTAATAACAATTGAAGAAATTATTACTCGCTGCCCATCATCTTTATTAGAGAGGACTTTTTCAACAACAGCTTGAGTTTGAGCATAAAAGGGTCTGTCTAGCATTTTCGTACCAAAAAATGCTCCATGAATTGGCAGAAGTGCAAAGCCAATGAATAAGAGCAAAAAGAGGGATTTTTTACGAATATCATCGCCCCTCAAAAATGAATACAGTAGATATATTATCAGCAAAAACCCAAGAATAATCATTGCCAAAGAAGAAGGCTCATTCTTTGGAATTGTGTAGATAATCAAGCCAAATAGAATTACAAAAGGAGTAGAAATCAAAAGTCGTCTATCCTCTATTGATTTCAAGATTTGCTTATTTATAATATCTACTATTTTGTGAAGGGCGTTTTTGGATTTATATTCATAATTATCAAATATAATTGCTGAATTATCTTTTGGTTTTTCAATAGGAAAAACACCAAAGAAATAGCTTTTTTTATTTTCCAAATGTTTTTCTTTTACATCAGGCAACCTATTTCTCTTTCTTATACTTGCGCCTATTACTGACTATGTTAAACACTATTTTTAAGAAATACCAAATTTCACTGTTAGTATCGTTGAAAGAATTAAACCTATGTCAAAAAATGTCATCACAAGATTTGCCCCCTCTCCCACTGGTTTTTTGCATATTGGTGGCGCAAGGACGGCCCTTTTTAATTGGGTTTATGCCAAAAAAATGGGCGGGAAAATGTTGCTCCGCATTGAAGACACAGACAGAGCAAGATCAAGCCAAGATGCAGTTGATGCAATTCTTGATGGCATGAAATGGTTAGGACTTAATTGGAGTGGTGATCCTGTTTCACAATTTGAGAATAAACAGCGTCATATAGACATTGCTAACCAATTAGTAAAAAGTGGACACGCTTATAAATGTTACTGCTCACAAGATGAATTGAGCAAAATGAGAGAAGAGGCAAAAGCAAAAGGATTACCCCCTAGTTATAATGGTCTTTGCAAAGAAATAACTGCACAAGATTCTCCAAAGGATATTGAGCCAGTTATCCGAATAAAAACTCCTTTTGAGAGGGAGATTATTGTCAAAGACCATGTGCAAGGAGATGTTGTTTTTAACACAAAAAACCTTGATGATTTTATCATACTTCGCTCAGACAAAAGCCCAACATATATGCTGGCCGTTGTTGTTGATGATCATGATATGGAGGTAAGCCACATTATCAGAGGTGACGATCATCTAACTAATGCGGCACGTCAAGTAGTGATTTATAATGCCCTTGGTTGGGATGTGCCTGACATGGCACATATTCCGCTTATTCATGGAGCAGATGGCGCAAAACTTTCAAAGCGGCATGGTGCGCTTGGTGTTGATGCTTATCGAAAAATGGGATATTTGCCTGCAGCTGTACGCAATTATTTAGCTCGCCTTGGTTGGTCACACGGTGACGATGAAATTTTTTCAACTGAGCAAATGATTGACTGGTTCGAACTTGACGATCTAAACAAAGGTGCTTCACGTTTTGACTTTGTGAAACTGGCAAACATTAATGCTCAATATATTCGAAATGAGAAACCTGAATATTTGTTTTCTGTAATGCTGGAATTAACCAAAGAGTTAAGCATGGACGATGATTTAACTGGCTTAAAAGAGAATGAACAAACTGTACTAAATGCCTTGCCAGACCTGCAATCTCGAGCAAAAACAATTGTTGAGCTAGTTCAGCTAACTCAATTCATACATGCAAAACGGCCTCTTCTCATTGATGAAAAAGCTAAAGAACAGCTAAATGATGAAAGTAAGGAAATGATTTTCAGCTTAGCTAAAAATCTTGATGCACTTACTGAGTGGTCACTTGAAGAAATAAAAACTTGCATAAAATCTTTTGCGCAAGAAAAAGATATAAAACTTGGAAAAATAGCACAACCGCTTCGAGCCGCATTAACGGGAGGGCTTGCCTCTCCTGGTGTTTTTGAAGTTATGGCGATAATTGGCAAGCAAGAGAGTTTAGCAAGACTGGCAGATCAGAGTTGTTAATTATTTCAATCAGTACAAATACGCAGCATAGTTGCAAAACAATGCCAAATCTAATACCAAGGGTGCATAATTGATTCATAAAAAAATCCTGCCCCAAACACGCTAATGATGTGTGTCACAAACGGGTCATAAAAAGACGGAGAAATAAAACATGTCAAACAAAAAAGCAACTCTAACACTAGATGGAAAAACTTATGAGTTTGATATTTTAGATGGCTCTGTCGGTCCCTCTGTAATTGATATTCGCTCTCTTTATGCTAAAACTGGTATGTTTACTTATGATCCCGGCTTTACTTCAACCGCTGCATGCGACAGCACAATCACCTATATTGATGGCGATGCTGGCGAGCTGCTTTATCGCGGCTACCCAATAGATCAACTTGCAGAGGATAGCCATTATCTAGAAGTTTGTTATTTGCTTCTTTATGGTGAGTTACCAAGTGCAAAAGTGCTTAAAGATTTTGAACTTAGGGTTACAAATCACACGATGATCCACGAGCAGATGCATAATTTATATTCTGGTTTTCGCCGTGACGCTCACCCAATGGCAATTGTTTGTGGTGTTGTTGGTGCAATGGCAGCATTTTATCATGACAGCACAGATGTTAATGACCCAATACAGCGTGAAATTGCATCAATTCGCATGATTGCGAAATTACCAACAATTGTTTCAACTGCTTATAAATATTCTATTGGACAACCATTTGTATTTCCAAGAAATGATTTAGATTACGCATCTAACTTTTTACATATGTGCTTTTCTGTACCAACAGAAGATTATAAAGTTGATCCAGTTATTGCTAGAGCAATGGATAAGATATTTACCTTGCATGCAGATCATGAACAAAATGCCTCAACCTCAACAGTTAGACTTTCTGGTTCATCTGATGCTAATCCATTTGCATGTATTGCCGCTGGTGTTGCTTGCCTTTGGGGGCCTGCACATGGCGGGGCTAATGAAGCAGCTCTTAATATGCTTAAAGAAATTGGAACTGTAGATCGTATCCCAGAATATGTAGCTCGGGCAAAAGATAAATCTGACCCGTTCCGTCTTATGGGTTTTGGGCATAGGGTTTATAAAAGCTATGACCCTCGAGCAAAAGTTATGCAACAATCAGCCAAAGAAGTTTTAGAGCTAATGGGTGTTGAAAACAACCCAACATTACAAGTTGCCAAAGAGTTAGAAAAAATTGCCCTTGAAGATCCTTATTTTGTTGAGCGCAGACTTTATCCAAATGTAGATTTTTATTCTGGCATTATTCTTGAGGCTATTGGGTTTCCTACTTCAATGTTTACAGCAATTTTTGCTCTATCTCGCACAGTTGGCTGGATTGCGCAGTGGAAAGAGATGATTGGTGACCCTCAAAAGAAAATTGGTCGTCCACGTCAATTATATGCGGGTGCTGTTGCTCGTGATTACATCGACATTAAAAACCGTTAGGCTTTAGGATAAATAGGCAAGCACCCTATCTTTTGGGTCTTGCCTTGGAGTATCATCTTCGCCATTTTCTAACAAGCCTCTCATTTCTTCAAAAGCAAGGCTTTGTTTTTGACGGATTGCATCATTATCTAACATTTTTATAGCTTCTTTTATGACTTGCTGCCCTTGTGCGCCTGCTGGGTAAATTTCTGGCACAATTTCACTCTTAAGAATTATGTTAGGCAATGCAACTAAGGGCTTATTTGCTTTAATATATTGTTTATGCATAAAAGCATCTGGCACATAAGTACAAAGCATATTTATATTCATCAATGCTTGCTCAAGTGTAATTGTACCTGCCGTTACAATAGAGAGAATTGTATCTTGAAGGGCTTCTTCACGCTGCTCAGTCTCAACGATTATCTTTATTTCTGTATCCCAGTTGGCAGTTTTCTTTCTTAAATCTTGCTCTAAATGAGCTAAAGTTGGCATAACAAACCCCGTAACTTTTGGGTGATTTTTCAAATCTTTAGCTACATACTCAAATAATGGCAGATGCCTTTTTATTTCCCCTGCTCTACTGCCTGGAAATAATGCGATTAAACCTTTTGATTTTGGGCTTTGATTATTATTTTCTATTAATGCAGGGTGTCCAACAAAAGTTGTTTTTGGACCATCTAGCTTTTTCATGACCTTTGGTTCAAAAGGTAAAATTGCTAAAATTTCATCAAAAACACCCACAAGGTTTTTTGCTCTTTCTGGTTTCCAAGCCCATACTGATGGGGCAACATAAAGTATGATTGGGTTTTTATAACCAGCTTTTCTAAGACGTTTCGCTAACATTGAGGAAAAAACTTGAGAATCTATCAATATAATCAAATCTGGTTTTTTCTTAATTATATATCGAGCCGTTTGCCAATTACGAAATAACAATAACGGGAGTGAAAACAATACATCAATAATACCCATTACCGAAAGATTGCTCATCGGGTAAATAGATTTCACCCCTTCTTGTTGCATTTTTTGCCCGCCAACCCCTGTGAAAATAAATTTACCACTGGTGTTTAGTTTTGAAAGCAAATCTGCACCAATTTTATCACCTGATGGCTCGCCAGCTAGAATAAATATTTTTTGAATATTTTTCATTGAATTCTGATCCATCTTTTAGATCTTAATATCATATGGGGTTTGAATAGATTTTAGCTAGTATACAAAAATCTATACATTACTGACTTGAGCCAGAATTTCGAGGTGTACATATCTGACGATCTGAAGCAGATAGAAAGTCAGTAATATCACGAACCATTTCTGACCCAGAAAAAATACTAGAGGCATCATCAACACGCTCGCTAAGAGTTCCTTCATTTGAAAAAAGCATTCTATAAGCAGCCCTTAAAGTATGAATTTGCTCACGGTTAAATTTTCTTCTCTTTAAGCCAATGAGATTAAGCCCAGCCAGTTTTGCCCGATTACCAACCACCATGCCGTATGGGATTACATCAGCATCAACCATGGAATGAGCTCCAAGGAAAGCATAAGAGCCAATACGTACAAACTGATGAACAACAACCATTCCACCAATTGTGACATAATCCCCCGTGACGCAATGGCCAGCAAGGCCACTTAAATTTGCCATTATTACATTATTCCCAACTATGCAATCATGCGCAACATGTGTGCCAGCCATTAACAAGCAGTTATCCCCAACCTGAGTTAGCATACCACCATCTTTTGTGCCAGGATTTAGGGTTGCATTTTCTCGAATTGTGCAATTTTTACCAATGATGAGCTTACTCTTCTCACCATGAAATTTTAAATCTTGTGGTTGATGCCCAACTGAGGCAAAGGGAAATATTTTTGTATTTTCGCCCACCTCAGTTATGCCATCAATACAAACATGTGAAACTAATTCAACATTGTCATGCAGTTTTACATCAGGGCCGACAATGCAATACGGGCCAATTTTTACATCAACGCCAATTTTTGCTCGTGCGTCAACAATAGCAGTTGGGTGAATAGCATTTTCAATCTGTGAATCAGTCATAAAAAGCTATTTTGCCTCCCGCATCATTGCACCAACTTCCGCCTCTGCAACAATATTACCATCAACAATAGCCTTTGCATTATAGCGACCAATCGGCCCACGTCGTTTAATTAACTCTAGGTGATATTCTAATTTATCACCTGGAACTACAGGTTTTCTGAACTTTGCTTTATCAATTGTGAGCATATAAACATCGAATTTTTTACCAGAGTTGCGCTCTTCATAAATAACGATAGCTCCAGCAGTTTGCGCCATTCCTTCTATTATTAATACACCTGGGAAAATTGGCTCACCGGGGAAATGGCCTTGAAAAACTGGCTCATTAAAGGTGATGTTTTTGATGCCAACAGCAGATTTATGCCCATCAACATTAATAATTTTATCTAACATTAAAAATGGATAACGCTGAGGTAAGCAATCCATAATTTCTTTGAGATTTAAAGACCCCAATTCTGTGGTCTGCTCATTATTTTTATGCTCTTTTGAACTCATTTTTTGCTTTTCCTCATTAAACGTCGTATTGTAGCGGTCTCACGCCAAAATTCTTTTATATCTTGGGCTGGTGTTCCTGCAATCTGAGATTTTGCTGGCCAGTCTTTTGTAACTGCAGACCTTCCATGAACTAATGAGCCAGCACCAACCCTTAAATGACCCGAAGTTCCAGCTCCTCCGCCTAGTAACACCCCATCCTCTAAAATTGTAGAGCCTGATATTCCACTCATGGCAGCAATTAAACAATTTCTACCTATTTGGCAATTATGACCAATCTGCACTAAATTATCTATCTTGGTATTTTGTCCAATTATAGTATCCCCAAGTGCGCCTCTATCAATCGTGGTGTTTGCTCCAACTTCAACATCATCTTGAATTATCACTCGCCCCAATTGAAGTATTTTAAGGTTAGTTCTGCCAAGATCAACCCACCCAAACCCTTCGTTACCGATGCAAGCACCGGCGTGAATAATAACATTATCACCTATTTTTGAACATTCAATTGAAACATTTGCACCAATAACACAATTTCTCCCAATGCAAACTCCAGCTCCAATTACAACATTTGGTGCTATTATTGTGCCTTGACCAATTTGCACATCATTTGCAATAGAGACATTTTTACCAATACTAACATTACCCTCAAAGTTATTATTTTCTTGCTCAACTAAACTTTGTTGTAATTTTATCATTGCTAATTTGGGGGGGTAAAGAACCTCTAATATTTTAGCAAATAATAATTGAGGGTTTTTTAAAACTATAAAAATTACATCTGGTTTAACTTCATGTGCTAAATCAGAAGATATTAAGATAATTTTAGATTTAGATAATTCTAAATCCTTAAGGTAACTTTTTTCTGCGACCAGTGCAATTTCATTAGGCTTTGCAAATTCAAGCTCATTAGCTCCACTCACTAAATATTTTGCACTTTTTTTATCAGGAATTAATTCTTTTGAGCCAGCTAAGCTCAATAATTCCGATAAAGGAATGGGCTCTATACTTGGAAAAAAATTTACATCAACCATAATATTTACCTAAAAAAAACCGCAACGCATTAACACGTTGCGGCATTTATTAATCAATCACATGACTAAGATTAAAGCAAGGTTCTCATAGTCAACTGAAACATTTGTGTTTGATCTGCTGTATCTTTTTGTAAGATGTGAGCAAAATCACCACGTAAAGGTCCAAATGGTGAATCCCAAATTATTGAAACACCAGCAGATGAGCGTAGCGGAGTTGTTTTACCTATAGTGGCCACAGGACCAGCTGCTGATTCTGCACCAAGATAACCAACATCAACCCACAAAGCACCGTTTAAACCATATGATTCTGGTAATACTGGGATAGGGAATTCAATTTCAGCAGAAAGGCCTGCATAATATGTAGAGCCAAGTAATTCACCGCTAGCTAGACGTGGTCCCATGCTTGCAAAGCCACGAACTAATGTTGAATTCATACGATATGTCTCACTGGCATGAACCCCTAAACCACTAAGATGGCTAACAACTCCAACTTGCCCTTTAACAGAAGCAACAACACCTGTATCTTCTAGGAAAGGTAGGAAATAACGAGCTTTAAGATCAGTGCTGATATAGTTATTGTCAAACCCAACATATTGCTGGCTAAGAGTTGCAAATAAACCATTAGTTGGTTTTAGAGTATTATCAAGGCCATTATAGGTTAGAGAATATCCAACAAATGTTTTTGTGCGAATATTACCATCAAAAATTATACCTGATGGAGGAGCTATCGTGTCTATGAATTTTTTATTCTCAAAACCAACAAATAATTGAGAGCTAAATTCATTAGTAATTGGCATTCCAACTCTGAATTTTGCACCTGTTGCATCTGTGCCATAAAAACTTGCGGTAGTTTCTTCAGTTTTATGCTTATACAAATCAACACCAGCAGAGATTTTTAGCCCCATAAAACGTGGCTCTGTGAATGAGAAGTCATAAGTCTGCCCACCCTCAGTTGCTCCAATAGAAACTTTTAGATATTGTCCACGACCCAAGAAATTTCTCTCAGTAAGTGATATTTCACCCAAAACCCCAACATCTGTAGAATAACCAGCCGTTAGGCCATAATCACCAGTTGATTTTTCTTCTACAACAATATTGATAACCGCTTTATCAGGAGCAGAGCCAGCAGAGGATGTTATATTGACAACATTGAAAAAATTCAAAGCCTCAATTCCGCTCTTACCTTTGCTGATAATTGAACGGTTAAACGGATCACCTTCAGCAAACCCAAGTTCACGACGGATAACGAAATCACGAGTTTTTTCGTTACCGATAATGTTGATACGCTCAACATAAACACGCGCACCTTCATCAACAAGGTAGGTAATATCAAATGTATTATTCAATGAATTACGAGAAATACGAGGACGAACGTCTGCAAATGCAAAGCCTTGCGAGGTTGCGGCAACTGCCATATTTTGAGCAGTTTTTTGCAATTTTGCATAAGAATAACGATTGCCTTCATGAGTATTGATTGAACTTCTCAACGCTTCACTATCTAGTCCAGCAATCGATGTTTCAATGGCAATAGAGCCGAATTGATAATATTCACCCTCATCAATTGTAAAATTAATAAAATATGCATTGCGGGACGTATCATACTCACCAAAAGCAGAAAGAACTTGCGCATCTGGATAACCACGATTTGCATAATAAATCCTGATAAGTTCGCTATCAATTGCTAAATTATCTTCATCATAATTATCGTCTTTTGTTAGCCAGCTTAAAAGATGAGATTCTTTTGTGCGTATTGCGTCTTTTAGTCTATTTGCGCCAATTGCATTATTGCCAGTAAAGTTAATGCCGCCAATGCCAGAGCGCTCACCTTCATTAATAACAAAGATAACTCTAACTCGATTACCTTGTGCCACTTCTGTTCGTGAACTTACAACAACGTCACTAAAGCCAACCTGCTCATAAGCAAGTGAGATAGAGCGCACATCTGTTGCCATTCTTTCGCTTGTAAAAATACCAGAAGAAGAAAGATCAACCATGGATGATAGCTGAGCATCTGAAAAACGCTTATTGCCTTCAAATAAAACTGAGGAAATCAGTTGGCTTTGACTCGTTTGCGCTTGTGCTTGAATAATTGTTAGCGGCATGACTAAAAGCAGGCTTAAAGCCAAAACTATTTTTTGAAGCAAATTAGCAATTCTCATTTTATTCCCGTTCTTCATTATCTCTGCTCATAATTATCAAATTTTTGACACTACTAACAGCACTATAAATTCGCACAGCATAACGAGGCGAAAACCCAATTATACGATTCTTACATAATTGTTTTAGCCTTTTTTCACCCAAGAGCAAGCCTAAAGAGGTCACTAAGTTACTAAAAACTTGATTAAAGTGCCTAAATTGCAACAGGTTGATACATTTTGAAGGGCGAATCAGGTCAAATCGTTAAATACTGTAAATATCATTAACGAAAGCACTAAAAATAGACCAATTTTATAACCAGCTTCTTGAATTCGCATACTTAGGGGTTTTTTGCGAATTGCTTCAATAATATAGTATAATAAATGCCCACCATCGAGCATTGGAATTGGCAATAAATTGAAAATACCGATGTTAAGTGACAATAAAGCGGCTAAATTAATTAATGCTAAAATCCCAAGAGTAGCAACCTCCCCTGATACTTTAGCAATTTTTATTGGCCCTCCTAACTGCTCTAAATCTCCACGGCCAACAAAAAAATCTCCAAGGAAAGCTGCTGTCCTATCAATAATAAAGGTAATTTCCTCAACGGTCATGCCTACAGCTTCAAACATATTTGGTTTAAACAGTGTCACGTCATCAGGGTTTGTAGTTCTTGAAATGCCAATTCGCCCAATTCTATTTGAGTTTCCAAACCGATCAGTAACTTGGGTGGAAACTGGAGTTAAAATGATGGTTTTAAGTTCTAACTCTCTTTTTAGAACAATCTCTATTGGACGATCTGGGCTTGTAGAAACCAATTTTTGAATATCGCTGAACGAGCGTACATCATAGCCATCAATAGAGATTATTTCGTCTTTTGGTTCAATGCCAGCCATTTGTGCAACACCGTTTGGAGCTACATTGTCAATTATGGCAGGAATTGTGTATTTTCCATAACCTAGCAAAAGTGCATATAATATCAAGAATGTAAAAATCACATTGGCCAATGGCCCAGCAATTACTACCGAAATTCTTGCCCAAACAGATTTATTGGCGAATAGCCTTGGAGCTTCTTCACTAGAAAACTGCGCAATGGCTTTTGGGTCTGGAACAGAGGCTACATTCATGTCTCCTAAGAACTGCACATAACCACCAAGCGGAATCATCGATATTTTCCAACGAGTTCCATGCTTATCTGTAAAACCTAAAAGCTCCTTACCAAAACCAATTGAGAATGTTTTAATAGCAATACCATTGAAACGAGCGACAAGGTAATGGCCCATTTCATGTACAAAAATTATTACGGTTAGAACGGCTAAAAAAGGCAAAACATAAGAGGCCAGCCAAACGATAAAATCCATTATTGTGATATTCCTTGCATAATATTGATAGATTTTACCAAGCTAAAAATCCATTTGCAATCTTGGTTATATCATTAGAGTGAGTTGCCCCAACAATAAAAACAACAAGAACAGCAATCGAGAGGCTATCTAGCCTGTCCATTATACCGCCATGCCCTGGTATTAAATCACTACTATCCTTCACCCTAAATCTTCGCTTAATTGCACTTTCAATTAAATCACCAATTTGACCAGATAAGCTAAGCAATCCGCCAAGTAAAACACCAATCCAAACTGGTGAATCAGTTGCAAAAACCCAAACAATCAAGCCACTCAATGTGCCAACAATTAAACCACCAAACGCTCCAGACCATGTTTTTGACGGCGAAATATCAGGAGATAATTTTGCTCCGCCAATTATTCGCCCAGTAAAAAATGCGCCCGTATCAGTCATCCAAACACAAGTAGCCAAAAAGACACCAGCAATAATTCCAAGACTTGCATCACCTCGCATCGAAAGAATAGCAACAATTACAATTCCAAAGAATAATAAGCCCCCTATTCGCCATAACCTTGGTGATGAAGGAGAAAAAAGCACTAATACACAAGCAACAGCAATAATTATCAACGTCCCAATTGCTCCGGAAATTGGAAAAGCAATTGCGCTTAATGCCACTAGTCCAATAATTAAATAACCCTGCCTTGATAGTTTTTTTACATTGACCATGATTTCCCATTCACGATAAGCACCAGCAAAAACAAGGCCAACTAATGCTGCAAACCAAATGCCGCCTAAATATAGAATAAAAGCTGTTAGGGGCAAAAGCACAAGGGCTGAGAGCAATCTTGGCGCGAGATCCGACCAAGAACGTGGGTTTGTTTTTGACATTTTATTCCCGCTCATTATTTCACCTCAACACCACCATAACGGCGCTCTCTTTTTGAATATTCTTTAAGTGTTTTAATAAATATTGCCTCATTAAAATCAGGCCAATAATCATCAATGAATATCAATTCTGCATAAGCTGACTGCCAAAGCAAAAAATTGGAGAATCGATATTCACCACTTGTTCGTAACACAACATCAGGGTCAGGAACATCGTTAATATACAGCTCCTTGGTTATCATATCTTCGTCAATGTCACTTGGAGAAATGTCTAAATTTAAAACCTTTTGGGCTATTTTTTGCATTGCGCTAGCTATTTCAGCTTTTCCACCATAATTAAAGGCCACAATTAACTGAAGACCCGTATTGTTTTTTGTTTTCTCTTCTGCCTTTTTAATTAAATTTAAAGTTTGTTTATCCAACCCTACTCGCTCACCGATAATTCGTATCTTGACATTATTTGATGTTAATTTTTCAAGGTCAGAGTTAATATAATTACGCATAAGACGAAGAATAAAGTTAACTTCCTCTTTTGGTCGCGACCAATTTTCAGAACTAAAGCTGAAAACTGTGAGGTAATTTATTTTGTATTTTATTGAATATTCCACTAATCGGCGCAAAGCATCTGTGCCAGCTTTATGGCCCTGAGTGCGCTTTTTTCCATGCGAAACAGCCCAGCGACCATTTCCATCCATCGTAACGGCCAAGTGGTTTGGTATTTTTAAATTTGCTGGCACTTTAAAGGTATCATCTTTGTGTGCATTTTCTTTTTCAAAGTCCATGCTTACTCCAGTAATTCCTTTTAAACTTGCATAATATCTTGTTCTTTTTTAACTAACATATCATCAATTTCACTAACAGCATTATCAGTTTTTTTCTGCACATTATCAGAGAGCGAACGGCTCTCATCTTGCCCGATGTCACCATCTTTTTCTAGCTTTTTAAGCTGATCCATTCCATCTCGACGTATATGGCGAACAGCCACTCGGCTTGCCTCAGCATAAGTATGAGCTACTTTTGAAAGCTCCTTACGACGCTCTTCGTTTAACTCTGGGATTGGAACACGAATAACCGCCCCTTCAGAAACAGGGTTAAGGCCTAAACCGCTTTCACGAATTGCCTTTTCTACTGCTGCTGACATTGAATGATCCCATACCTGCACGCTTAACATGCGTGATTCTGGAACAGAAACCGTGGCTACCTGATTAAGCGGCATTTTTGAGCCATAAGCATCAACCATTATTGGCTCAAGTAAACTTAAACTAGCACGTCCAGTTCGCAAGCCAGCTAATTCGTCCTTTAGCGAGCTAATTGATTTTTTCATGCGAGTGCTCAAATTATCAATTGAGAATAAATCAGACATAATTAAATTTCCTTTTTGCCTATCCTATACGAGTGCATTTTGCCTTGCCATTAATAACTGCGTCTACTCCGCCCTCAACATCAAGTGCATAGACAAGTATCGGCAATCTATTGTTGCGAGCTAGCGCAAAAGCTGCAGTATCCATGACCTTTAAATCACGCTTTATTACTTCATCATAACTGATAGTTGAAAAAAACGAAGCATTTGGATTTTTCACTGGGTCATCAGAATAAACCCCATCAACCTTTGTCCCCTTTAATAAAACATCACATTTTAGCTCAACCGCTTTGAGTGCTGCTGCGGTATCTGTTGTAAAAAAAGGATTGCCCGTACCGCCAGCACATAAAACAATTGAACCATTTTCTAATGCGGCTATTGCATCACGCTGGGTAAATCTATCAGCAACTGCTGGCATATGAAGAGAGGAAAAAACTTTTGATGAGCCGCCATTTTGATCTATTGCACTACCAAGAGCGAGAGCATTTATTACTGTACTCAACATGCCCATATGATCGCCTGTTACCCTATCACCGCCATTTGCAGCAACAGACATGCCACGAAAAATATTTCCGCCGCCAATCACAATGCCAATTTGTAGGCCAGTTTTTGCTAGAGCAACAATTTGCTGAGCAACTAGAGCCAAAATATCCGCATCGATTCCAAAAGATTGATCTCCGGCAAGAGCCTCGCCAGAAACCTTTATTAAAATTCGCTGATATTTTTGATCTTTCAATAAACCAATCCTAAATTTATTTTCTTATAGCTTTAAGAAGAGTTTAGCAAAATTACAAAGATATTCTATCAAAAATATACGTAGCTTTTGGCATTTATTATGCTTTTTGCTATTTATTTATTAGATATTTTACTTTGTGCCAGCGGTTGCAGCAACTTCTGCAGCAAAATCACTTTCTTCTTTTTCGATACCTTCACCCAAAGCAAGACGAGTAAATGCTGTTAGTTTAATTGGTGCGCCCACGTCTTTTTGCGCTTTTTCAATTGCTTCTGATACCTTTGATTCGCCATCGATAACAAATGTTTGAGAAAGAAGGCAAACTTCTTCATAAAATTTTCTCATACGGCCATCAACCATTTTAATGGCGATTTCCTCTGGTTTACCAGATTCAATTGCTTGTTGTTTAAATACTTCACGCTCACGAGAAACAACATCTGCATCTAATTCATCAGAAGAAACTGCAAGCGGTGCGATTGCTGCAATATGCATAGCAATTTGACGACCAAGAGCATCAAGAGCTTTTTTATCTCCGCTTGATTCTAATGCAACCAACACGCCAAGTTTACCCAATCCATCAGTAACTGGATTATGAATATATGAACTGACAACACCATTTGTTACACTTAGCTTTGCAGAACGGCGCAAGCTCATATTCTCGCCAATTTTTGCAACTGCTTCTACAATTTCGTCAGCAACAGAATGATCTGAATTAGGATATGTTGTATTGTTCAATGCTTCAACATTGTCTTCTACATCTAAGGCTAATTTTGCAACTGTTGAAACAATATCTTGGAATTGTGAATTAAGTGCCACAAAATCAGTTTCTGAGTTAACCTCAACAACACTTGCGCTTGCACCATTTGAAGCAACACCAATAAGACCTTCAGATGCTGCTTTGCTTGAACGTTTTGCAGCTTTCGCTAATCCACGTGTTCGTAGCCAATCTACTGCAGCCTCAATATTTGCATCGTTTTCCATAAGGGCTTTTTTACAATCCATCATGCCAACGCCAGTTAAATCTCGTAATTCTTTTACTTGTGAAGCGGTTATAGCCATTTTTTAATACACCTATCTTTACACCCTAATTAAAGGCGTTTAAATTATCTTATCAATCTTAAGTCGTAAAAACTTAGCCTTTGGCAAGCTCAGCAGCTTGGCTCAACCAGTCATCACGATCAATTCTACCTTTGAAGCTAAGTGCATCGTCAACCTTTGCAATATCTTCTTTAGTAAATGCTGCAACTTGTGAAAACTTCACAATTCCAAGAGAATTAAGTTTTTTCTCAAGTACTGGGCCAACGCCAGAGATTTTTTTAAGATCATCTACATCACCTTTTGGTGCTTCAAACAAAGCTGCAACTTGAGGAGCTTCTTCTTTTTTTGCCTCTTCAGTTTCTTGGACTGGAGCTACTTCTTGCGTTTTTTCTTCAGCAAGCGCTGGCTCTTGTGGCAAGGTTTCACTTGCACCAAGATCAACACCTTGATCTGCAGATGAGCGAGAAATTCCATCAATTGCAGCCTTTGAAATCAGGTCACAATATAATTCAAGTGAGCGAGCAGCATCATCATTTCCTGGAATTGGGAAATCAATAAGATCTGGATCACAATTAGTATCAACAACTGCAATCACTGGAATTCCAAGACGACGAGCTTCTTTTATTGCGATCAATTCTTTATTTGTATCAATAACAAATAATAGATTTGGCACATTGCCCATATCTTTAATGCCACCTAAATCACGTTCCAAACGTTCTTGTTCACGAGAAAGTTGCAAAAGCTCTTTTTTGGTAAGGCCAGATTGCTCTTGATCTTCAAGCTCACGTAAACGAGTGATTGATTTTGAAATTGTCTGCCAGTTGGTCAACATACCACCAAGCCAACGTGAATTAACATAATATTGCGCTGATTGCTTTGCAGCTTCTGCAACAATTGGTGCAGCTTGGCGTTTTGTGCCAACAAATAAAACACGACCACCCTTTGCAACAGTGTCAGAAACTAATTCCAAAGCCTGATGAAGCATTGGCACTGTTTGGCTCAAATCTAGAATATGAATATCGTTTCGTACACCAAAAATATACTTCTCCATCTTTGGATTCCAACGATGCTTTTGATGACCAAAATGAACGCCCGCTTCGAGCAATTGACGCATAGAAAAACTTGGTAATGCCATTGACATTATTCCTTTTATTTACCGGTTAAACCTGAGCAAGAGAAATGTAACGAAAAAACGTCACCGGTTAGACAAATATTGCTAAATGCCATACTCTCACCTGTGTGATAAAATGCCCTATAGACCAAAAAGCACAGACATGCAATAGCCTAACTCAATCGAACATCAATCACGCCATCTAATGCTTTTATTCCACCAGCTAAATCAGACGTTAAATGAAAGTTTTTATTTAGGGCAATTTCATATTCTTTTGCGCCATCATCTTTAATAATAATAATTTTTACATCACCTCTACCTATTTGGCAAAGTTGTGATTTTATTGGACTTAGACATTTTTTATCATCTATAAAAATAGTAAGATTTTTGACGGGTTTTTCTATTTCTTGCTCTATTGGTGAGGCACTAATAATTTGCAAACCCACTCCATCAGCTCGCATTTCTGCTTTAAACTCAAGTACTAACGATTTTCCTACTTGTAAATAATCACTAAATCTATCCAGATGCTCAGAATAAGCAACACATTCATACCCTCCACTTGAATCAGATAACATAAATGTTGCCATGGGCTTGCCCTTGCGAGTTTTTCTATCAACTCTAGAAGCAATTGTACCAGCCATTTTGGCCGCTTTTGCCCCCCCTATTACGGCTTTTTCTATATCGACCCATTTTTGAACTCGCATTTTTTCAAAAAGCTCAGAAAATTGATCCAGAGGATGCCCTGTTAAATAAAAGCCAACAGACTTAAATTCACGTTCAAATTTCTCTACATCATCCCATGGCTTTACATTGTTTGGAATAACAATTGGCGCAGGAGAATCAGTGGCAAATAAATCGCTAATTCCATTTGCTCTATCAGATGCCGTACGTTGAGCAGTTGCAAGTACCGCATCTATCATGGCAAAAGCAATATGACGATCGCTGGCAATATCATCAAATGCACCGGCATTTACCATTGTTTCAAGCGCACGCCTGTTGATTGACTTTGGGTCAATTCTTGCAGCAAAATCTGCAAGATCAGCAAAGGGCTTATCACCTCGAACCTCTACAATATGCTCAACAACCTGCTCCCCAACTCCTTTTAATGCACAAAGCGAGTAATATATTATTCCATCTTTTACAGTGAATGCTACACCAGAATGATTGATACTTGGAGGCTTTATTTTAATTTCCAGCCGATCTGCATCACGCTTAAAATCAAATAATTTATCTATATTTCCCATATCCAATGTCATAGAAGAGGCCAAGAATTCACAAGGATAATGCGCTTTAAGATATGCCGTTTGATACGAAACTAACGCATAAGCTGCGGCATGAGATTTGTTAAAACCATAATTGGCAAATTTTGCTAAAAGATCAAAAATCAAACTGGCTTTTTGTTCTGAAATGTCTTTTTTTATAGCCCCATCTACAAAACGAGAGCGTTGAGCGTCCATCTCAGCTTTAACTTTTTTGCCCATTGCACGGCGCAATAAATCAGCTTCTCCAAGTGAATAACCTGATAGAGTTTGTGCAATTTGCATCACCTGTTCTTGGTAAACGATAATCCCATAAGTTTCTGAGAGGATTGATTCCATATCTTTATGTAGAGTTGATGCATCTTCTCGCCCGTGTTTACGAGAGCAAAAAGAGCCGATATTATCCATTGGACCTGGGCGGTAAAGTGCAACAAGAGCAATTATATCTTCGAAACGATCTGGCAGCAAATCAACCAAGGCACGCCGCATTCCAGCACTCTCAACCTGAAACACCCCAACAGTTTCTGCATTTTGATAAAGTTTATAGGTTTTTTCATCATCGATTGGGATATTTTGAATTAAAAAATCCTTCTGATAAGTTTGCCTAATTGTTTTAACAGCATTTTCAATTACTGTGAGGGTTTTTAGTCCCAAAAAATCAAATTTCACTAGTCCTGCAGGCTCAACCCATTTTAGCGAATATTGCGTAACTGGCATTGTGGAACGTGCATCACGATAAAGCGGGAC
>JAMONZ010000004.1 GCA_027066315.1 Hyphomicrobiales bacterium | reverse complement strand
ATCAATGAGTTAAAGGAATTGCAAAAGATGAAATCTGGCGGAGAGGAAGGGATTCGAACCCTCGAGACAGTTACCCGCCTACACCCTTAGCAGGGGCGCGCCTTCAGCCACTCGGCCACCTCTCCATGGACGCTTAAATCCTAAGTTGAGGAGTAAATCAAGTCTCGTTTTTATTTTTGAGCAATTGAATGAGTTTTTGTTATTAAAAAGCTGAATTTCAATAAAAAAGCCCCGCTTAGGCAGGGCTTTTTGTGTTTTCATTTCAACTTAAAAGTGCCATAAGGCAGAAACGCCAATCGAATGGGCGGTTGTGGTTGAGCCAGACCTGAGCCAATATTTATATTCTAAATCAAGCGATAAATCATCTGTAACGGCAAATTCAACACCACCGCCAAGAGTGCCATAGCTCACGCCTGTATCATAAAATTGCCCGCCTGCTGAGGCATAAAGCAAGGCTTCTGGAGTTGCTAAATAACCTATTCGAGCTTCAAGACCACCACCCCAAGCAGTGGTGACACCATCACCAGTATAGTTGCCCCAGCCTTCAAGACCAAATAACATGTCGCCATTGGTGAAGTTTGCGCCTGCAATCAAGTCTAAACTGCCAAAATTAGTACCCGCACTTGGCATTATGCCTGTTACGCCAAGCCCAGCATAAAAACCATCCCAGTCAAAACTATAACTTTGTGGAATGTAGGCAGGTTCAACCGTGATTATTGGATCGGCAGCAATAGCACCAGAAACCATAAGAGTAGAAGCTGCAATAGTAAGAAGTAGTTTTCGCATTTTTCAATTCCTCATTCTAGAATTTAAGAATAAATAATTTTTTACAATTGCATTTGACGCTTTTTAAAAAAGCTAAACAATGATTAACGTCAGTTTGTGGTCAAAAACAGGTAAATAATGTTGTTTTTTTATTAATTGTAGCGCAAATAACACATAAAATATCAGCATTATTGCCACAAATTTACTTGTTTAAGTGGGTTTATATGTGGCACAAACTAGATATTAAAATTTCACTGGAGTTAAATATGAAATGGCGTGGTCGTAGGGGTAGCTCTAATATTGAAGATAAACGTGGGCAGAGAACTACTTGAAGAGGCATTAAATGCCGCTAATTCGATTGGTGATGATACGCTTCAAAAGCAAATGCAGGGTTATGCTGTGCCGAAAACTTTTGCTCATGGCACGTCGGAGCAGAGGAAATTCTGGTTTGAGCGGGGTTATAGTGAAGCAAATCCAGCCAGCTGCGATACGTTTTAAAGTTAGCAGATTGTAGGGTTAGGGAAAGATTATCTACTTTGTTTTTTATCTACAAAATATCTAACTGGGGTCATTCTGAGCAAAGCGAAGAATCTCTTGCTCTGTACTTGAGATCCTTCACTTCGTTCAGGATGACAGCAGAAGGAGAACTATATAAAATGAATATAAGCAAACAGGAAATTTTGGAAAAAATTTGTTATACAGAGCTTGTTTATGAGAGAATAAATAAAAAACTTAATATCAGATATTCAAAAAAGCAAATTGAAGAATTTATATTTAAAACTTTAAATGAAACTGATGAAATTTTCTTTTTAAAAATTGGAAAAAATTTTTATATTACGAGTGTAGAAAATAACATTAGAATAACAATAAATTCTAATAGTTTTAGGATTATAACCGTTGATAAAATTGAGCAGTGAAAGTAAATATTAAAAATGAAATATGATGTGATAATCATTGGTGCTGGGGCTGCTGGTATGATGGCGGCAATTGCAGCGGGTAGGTGCGGGCGTTCGGTTTTATTACTTGAGCATAATAAAAATGTAGGTGAGAAAATTCGCATTTCTGGTGGAGGGCATTGTAATTTTACTAACTTAAATACCAGCTATAAAAACTATCTATCTGCCAATCCAAAATTTGCTATTTCTGCACTTTCTCAATTCAGCCCGAACAATTTTATTGCTATGCTAAAGCATCATAAAATTGCTTGGCATGAAAAAGAAAAAGGTGCGCTTTTTTGTGATGATGAGGCTTGGCAAATTGTTGATATGCTTAAAGCTGAAATGGATAAAGTTGGTGTAAAAATTCGCACTCAAACAAAGGTTGAGCGGGTTGATAAAATACCTGATGGATTTAGCGTAAGTTGGCAAGATGAAACGGTTTCTAGTATCTCGTTGGTCATTGCAACCGGTGGTAAATCTATCCCTAAAATGGGATCAACAGGCTTTGGCTATAAAATTGCTGAGCAGTTTGGTTTAAGGGTTGTTGAGGCAAGGGCAGGACTTGTGCCATTAACGTTTGATCCGTCAATATTAAGTCAAATGAGTGCGATGAGTGGTGTATCGCTTGATGCGAAAGTGAGTTGCAATAAAATTTCGTTTGAAGATGCAATTCTTTTTACCCACCGTGGTTTGAGCGGGCCTGCAATTTTGCAAATTTCATCGTTCTGGCGAGAGGGGCAGGAGCTAGTCATTAACCTTGCGCCAAATGTTGATGTTTTTGAAAAATTAAAAGCGGCACGGCAAGAGAATGGTAAGCGTGAGATTTCAACTATTTTGGCAGAGTTTTTACCCAAAAGATTAGCGCAACTAATTGGCAATAGTTTTGAGGGTCGAATTGCTGACGTTGGCGATAAGGTTTTGCAAAAGGTAGGCGAGCGAGTGAATGAGTGGCGAATTAAGCCAGTTGGAAGTGAGGGCTATCGTACTGCGGAGGTGACATTGGGTGGTATAGATACACGAGATTTAAACGCAAAAACGCTTGAGGCAAAAGAGGTTGTGGGGCTGTATTTTATTGGGGAATTAGTAGATATGACGGGCTGGTTAGGCGGCTATAATTTCCAGTGGGCTTGGGCATCAGGCTTTGCTTGCGGACAAGAAGCCTGAATTCTTATGGCAATAGACTTTTGCGCTCGATGGACATCGAGCTATTGAATTGCGGATCAACACACTAGTGTGCCAAACCGCAATTCAACCAATATTATTAAGATGCTTAAATTATCCCTATTTTATTCCAAGCATGCGTCTAAACACATTAGTTTTTAGAATAAAGTGATGATAAAGGGCGGCGGCTGCGTGTAATGCTATTAGAGCTAGCAATGATTTTGAAGCTAAGCCATGTGTAAAGGCTGGTTGCTCTATACCAAGCACCCATGCGCCAGCACCAGAGAGCGGCATGCCGATAAGCAGGATATAAAATAGCCAATGAGTGGCTTTTGCAATTAGGCCAATGAGCGGCTTTTCGCTTTGTGGTAATGCAGGGACACCATGGTTGAAACGCAGCCATAAACGCCAAAGCACAAGAGTGAGAATTACAGCCCCAATAATAACATGTGGATTAGCCGATGGCTCATTTGGCACAAGTCCGTCCATTCTCTTTTCCCAAATTGCCTCAATACCCTTAGATAAAACAAACTGAAATGTCACCAAAGCTACAACAAGCCAATGAAGATAAATTTGAGTTTTTGAGAAATTTTCTGGTGTGGTTTTCATGTTTTAAGTCTTTCTTGTGAAATTTTAAGAAAGATATATCAGGATAAAAAATAATTTTCAATTTAAAAAAAGAAACCCCACCGAGCTTGTTATGGCTTTGGTGGGGCTGCCCTAACGGGTCTTGAGACTCAACGATAAATCGCGAGTAATCGCTTATAGTATGTTCTCTTTCCATGTGAAAGTCAAGATGTTTCAAGTGTGAATAGTAGTTTTACCAGCCAAAGGCATGATGCATAGCTAGCTTAATGCGAGCAAAATCTTGTTCCTCTAACTTTGGTTTTATATATCTTCTTTTACCAGTTTGGTCTCTTTTTGTTTGAAATAAACTAAGCCTCTCAAGGCTTACAGTTGCTACCATATCACACTTTGCCCAAACTGTTTGATGATTAAAAGGAGAAGGTAAGAGTTGATCAAACTCTAAGCATACAACATATTTTAAATTTCGGTTGGGTTCTTTAGTTGAAAGTGGAATTACGGAGCATAAGTTGTCTCTATGTGGCAAACGTGGAGAAATAACTATTGCGGGTCGTTTTTTAATCATTTCAGGAGCAATAAACCCTCCTTTTGAATAGTCACAAAGTAAAATTAATTTAGGGTGAGGAACATATTTAATCGCCATTATTTATAACAATTTCCTATGCAACGTTAAAGAAATCTTCTGGTGTGGTTTTCATGTTTATATCCTTTTTTATGCTGTCTTGATTAATTCATTTTCAGGAACTAAAGGCAAGCCTTTTTGTTCTCTTACTAAATTGATAAATCTGGTGAAGAGATAATGTGAATCATGCGGACCCGGTGATGCTTCGGGGTGATACTGCACTGAGAAAACAGGCTTACCCTCAATTGCAAGGCCGCAGTTTGAACTATCAAATAGTGATTTATGGGTTTCAATAATGCCCTTTGGTAGAGTGCTAGCATCTACTGCAAAGCCGTGG
>JAMONZ010000003.1 GCA_027066315.1 Hyphomicrobiales bacterium | reverse complement strand
GTAGGATAAATATAATCCCACCCTATTTTAGTCTTACATAAGAGTAATTTTTAAAAATCACTATCAATGCAAGTAGCTTCTTTTTTCGCTGGAGCACCAGTGCGGTAAGACCTCACTTTATTGTTAAAATTATCTTCAAGATTTCGGATGTTTTTTTCAACAATATCGTCATCTCCATTGCGGTTAGTTTGGTTGTAAATCCTTACAAAAGCACCATCAATTAATTTTATAGATTCGATATTATTCTTCCAAGGATATTTAAGCTCATTTACCGTCCGCTCGCCAGCTTCACAAAGCACTTTTCCTTTGTAATTCGCCTCAGTGTAAAAACATACTAGTGGCCAAGTATTCGCAGGTGAGGTGCATATTCTAGCGTATTCATACTGATTATAAGCAGCAATTGCTCCACCCCCCATCACAAAAAGAGCAGATGAGAAAACGGTTAAGCTAAGAAACTTTTTGAAAGTAGACATGACATTCTCCTTTAGTAATAAAAGACACTGCCCCCTACTATTGACTATATATGCTAAACTAAACCCTGTCCTTGATTAGGATCACTCACTTGTTAAATTTTTTATATTTTGATAATGGTAAAGCTGGTTAGTAATCGGCATATTATTTAGAAAGAAAATCATGCTTACTGCAATTTTAATTACGTTCCTCTTGGTAGTTTTGAGTGTGTTTATTCACTATGAATTATTACGCTCTGTTTCTAATGTTTTACCTTCATTAAAAATAAAAGTTAGGCCAAGATTGTTGGTAATTATTGCGGTGGTTTTTATTGCTCATATTACAGAAATTTTACTCTTTGCGATTGCATTTAGCCTGATGCAGCATCAATGGGGTTTGGGCTCAATTTCTGGTGCGCTTGAGGATGGTTGGCTTGATTATTTTTACTTCTCCGCCGCTAGTTACACCACGCTTGGTATGGGGGACATTCAACCATTAGGCCATTTGCGCTTTGTTGCAGCAATTGAATCGCTAACTGGTTTGGTGTTAATTGGCTGGTCAGCTTCATATACCTATCTTGCGATGAGTAAATTTTGGGGAATGCAAAAACCCAAGCAAGAGCCAAAGAAAAAGAAAAGCTAAACTACCATACCCGATAGCTAGAAATTGCACGTTTTAAAAAACGGCTCAATACTGGCTGATCTTGAGTTATTGTTTCGCAATATGAAGAAAACTTCATATCTCGACAAACCATAGCAGAAATTTCTCCCTCAACCGAGATAGAAGCAAAGCTGTTATCTCGCCCATAAAGCGCAAGGTCTGGCACTACCATGCCGGTTGATGAGCAAATTGCTTCGCCGCTAAAATTAGCACCACTATAAAAACATATCTCACCATCGCCTTGCAATATTTGGTCACGTTTTGGCCCAGAAAATGCTGGTTTTGGAGCATTTCCAAAAGATAATTTATCAATAGATACCCAGCCTTTTGCAGAGCGATTACTAATTAAACACCAGCGGTTTGAGCAACGCTCAACTATAACATCTGCCCCACCTTCAATAATAAAGTCAGACTTATAATTTGTCCCTGGGCCATATCTTAAATCTACCTCTTTAATAGTAAGTGCGGGTGTTCCTGCAAAAGCAAAGACACAAGAAAAGAAAAACATTGTAAATGCTAAAAAAATTACATTTTTCAAATTAGTAAATAAAAATGACATAATAACCTCAAGAGAAATATTGATACTCATATAATGCAACATTTAGTTATTTTGTGCGAGGTTTTTTTTCTTTTTATCTAGGCTGTGCATAAAACGCCGCTCCTTTTTAAAGAAGCGGCGTTGGATAATTAGAAAACTAATGAATTTTAATTAATCTAGCTGTTTAGTTAGCCCAAGTGGTATAACCAAGGTTCATTGTTGTTCCAGTATAACCGTTAAGGCGGAATTCAGAATATCTACCCTGATTAGTCTTAACGCAGATATATGTACCAACAGGTATTGCCCAAACAGATATTTTATTGCTGGAATATGAGGCAGTTGAGCAACCAGCATAGCCACGATTTGATGGGCCGCTAATTGATAGTTTTGCACCATTTCTAGGAGTTACAAATTTATTCACCGCAGTAACAGCTTCATACCAAATATCTGCACCAGCTGAGCCAACATTACCATTATCAAGATTGGCACTAAATGTTTGTGGCAAATTGATAGGCCCTGTTGAATGAGTTACAGGCACAACAGGAGCAGGCGCAGGAGCAGGCGCAGGCGCAGGTGCAGCACCAGTAAATACTACATAAGAAGATATTTTATTGTTTAATGCGCCGTTCAATACTGCCTTGTCGGAAGAATATACATCGCATAGACCTGTGAAGTTTGATCCTTGGCAGACCTTTACCTTAACTCCGCCAGTAAGTGAGAGTGATGATATTGAATTATTCCAACCTCCAACAAGATTTGGTCTACTTACTCCATCAACCCTACAGATTTTTGTGCTTGAATAATTATTGCCTTTATAAAAGCATGCCTCAGCCGCAACAGGTGCAGGGACAGGCGGGGCAGGAGCAGGGGGAACAGCAGGAGGAGGCGCATCACCACAAGAGATAGAAAATGCAGGGCCACCAGGGCCAACAGTAATGCCAAAGCTACAATCTGGGTCAGTTGAACCGCTTGGGGCAGGAGCAGCACCCGAGCCAGCACTTATTGGTGTAAGATAGTTTGAGCTAACCCAACCATCAGGTCCAACATGGTCAATTCGACACCAGCCATTTGATACACATTCAGTAACTTCCACTTGCTCACCTGGTAGTAAAGTATCAACAACGTTAAAACTTGTTCCCGGTCCTGTGCGAACATTCAGTGCAACGTTTGAGGTTGCAGGTGCTGCAAATGCCGCAGCACTACTCATTATCATGCCCATTGATGCAATGGCGATTGATATTTTTTTGGTAAGTATTTTCATTTTCATTCCCTCATAAATTTATTGATAAATTTTGCCCTAAAAAAGGATAAGCTACCATCACATTCTCAAGCTGAACCGTTTATGAATGATTTGTTATTTAATAATCACGTCCCATCATTTTGATAGTCTAGCAAATATCTTTCTTGAAACAGTGTAACCCTTTATCTCAATAAAGCCTATGATATATATCAACTTCTTGTCTAGAAATAAAAAAAGGCACTAAAATGACAAAGCCCAAATCCATAGTTTGAAATGGGCTAATAAGTGCTAGATTTTATATAATGAAGTGAAGAGTCTTAAATAAATTAAAACCCTTCACTTTTATAGATTGATATTGGTTTTTAGGTAAAGTCACTTTGCCTTAAAAGATGAAATTCTATTATTAAATCTATCACCTAAATGACTTTTACTAGAGCCAATAGTTCGACAGCCGCCTCTATAATCCTCCCATCTGCATATTTTAACAGATGCGCCATTCGAAATTCTTACTGATGAAATGGAATTATCCCACCTTTGTGAAAGGCTTGAGCGAGAAGTGCCAGAGCTTACGCAAAATTGCTGACCAGTAAAATTCTTTCCTTTATAAAAACAAACATCTGGTTGTGGTGGGCTGTAAAGTGGCGGTGGCGGTCTATGCGGATAGGTTGGTGCGCCGCCAACCCCAACCCCAAACGAAAAATCACCATTAGAATTCATTGAAAAACCAAAGCTAACTGGTGGGTTTTGTTGCGGTCTTGTTGGAGGGGTGTAGCGTGGTTTTTTCTGCACTGGTGGGCGGCTTGTTCCTGCCCTAAGATATTTTGCACTTACCCAGCCATCTGGGCCAGAGTGAGTGATATAGCACCAGCCATTTGAAACACATTCCTTAACCTCAACTCGCTCACCTCTATAAAGAGTATCAACAGCCTTATATTTTGCAGATGGGCCAGAGCGCACATTTAATGAGGCCTTTGATATTGCAGGGGCTGCAAATGAAGCAGCACTTGATGCCGCAAGAATTGTAACTGATAAAGTGCTAAGAATTATTTTTTTTAAAATGCTCATGTTTTTCTCCATTCGTAAAAAGTTAGCCATTGTTAACCATGTCAAATAGCAACTAACACTTTTTCATATGAACACTATCTGAACGAGAAATCTGAGCTGACTGCTTGTTGAAAGAATAGATTTTTTTTTAGAACTCTTGACCAACCTTGCATCAAAGGATCATAATCAATCATGGGAAAGCTCATAATAAAATGAGCGTTAAAGATTAAAGACTTGGTATTTTATTATAAAAACCAGCATAATGCCCGTTTTTTAAAAAACTAAAATACCACTCATAAGGGAGAAAAAAATGAGAAAACTATTCGCTCAAGCAGTTGTTGCTTTAAGTGTGGCAATGCCAATAAATGCCATGGCACAAACATGGGATATGCCAACGCCATATTCAGATAAAGTATTTCATACTGCAAATATTATTGAATTTGCAAACGATATTGAAGCCGCAACAAATGGTACTTTTAAAATTACCGTTCACTCTGCTGGCTCATTATATAAACATCCAGATATTAAAAATGCGGTTCGCAGCCAACAAGTTCCAATTGGTGAGTTTTTCCTCTCACGCCTTTCAAACGAAGATGCAGCCTTTGGTGTAGATTCACAGCCATTTGTTGCCACTTCTTATGCAGATGCGGAAAAACTTTGGGCGGCGCAAAAACCAGTGGTAACTGAATTGTTAGCTGAACAAGGTTTAATGCCATTATTTGCTGTGCCATGGCCGCCTCAAGGTCTTTATACAAAGGCAGAAGTTGCAAATGTTGCTGGCCTTAAGGGTCTTAAGTTTCGTGCCTATAATGCCGCATTAGAAAAATTTGCAACATTGGCAGGAGCTGCTCCAACTCAGGTAGAATCACCTGATATTCCACAAGCCTTTGCAACAGGTCAGGTCGAAGCAATGATTACTTCGCCTTCAACTGGCGTTAGTTCAAAATCATGGGATTTTGTATCAACTTACACACCAATTAACGCATGGGTTCCAAAAAATATCGTTGTGGTGAATAAAAAAGCCTTTGATGGCCTAGATGCTAAAACTCAAGCTGCAATACTTGCAGCCGCAAAAACCGCTGAGGCACGTGGTTGGGATATGAGCCGTGCTGAAACAGATGCAAAAACTGCAACTTTGGCAGAAAATGGCATGAATGTTGTTGAGCCAAGTGCAGAGCTTATGGACGGTCTAAAAGCAATTGGTGCAGAAATGCAAGTTGACTGGAATGCAACTGCATCTGATGCAGCAAAAGGCATTATTTCTGCCTATTCAATGTAGGTTTTAGAAATAAATTTAAGCAGGCGGAGCTATCTCTGCCTGTTTTATGCCAATAAAAACAGGGGTGCATCGTTAATAACTTTATCTATTTTTTCACCCTAAGCGACATGTTATTTTGAACTACCTGTCACCCTGAACTACCTTGTCACCCTGAACAAGGTGAAGGGTCTTTAATATCCTTCATTGTGTTCTGGGGTGACACATAGGTAAATATTATTTTTTAAATTGATTATTATTTCACTCTATAAAAAGAGAAATTTGAATGGGTTTTAGTTTTAGAAAAATACTTGATGGGCTTTATGTCGCAAGCGGAGCTGTTGCGGCATTATTCTTATTGTTGATTTGTGTGTTGGTTACGGTACAGGTAATTTTCAACCTGATAACCAAATTATTTGGTACAGAATTAGCCATTACCATTCCCTCTTATGCCGAATTTGCAGGTTTCTTTTTAGCCGCTGCTTCATTTTTAGCTCTTGCATATACTTTAACTCGTGGCGGCCATATTCGTGTAACATTGGTTTTGCAATTTCTACCCAAAACTCCACGATTAATTTTTGAAATTATAGGCCTTTCAATTTGCGCCGCAACCGCAATTTATGCAACATGGTTCATGGGGAAACTTACTTTTGAATCATTTTCTTATGGCGACTTATCACCAGGGATTATTGCTATTCCTTTGTGGATTCCACAATCAAGTCTAGTTCTAGGTTTGGGTATTTTAGCAATATCTTTAGTTGACTTAACCCTCACAACCATTCTCAAACGCTCATTAATTCTTAAGCCAACGGATATGGGCTAATGTCAGAAATAATAATTATCTCCTTTTTACTTGTTGGTCTACTTGTGCTTTTGGCCGCTGGCGTGTGGGTGGCATTTTCACTTATAATTATAGCTATTGCAGGCATGGTGCTTTTTTCATCTGCTCCTGTTGGTCAGGTGATGGCAACTATTTTTTGGGGTGCTAGCCATTCATGGGCACTTGCCGCATTGCCGATGTTTATCTGGATGGGTGAAATATTATTGCGCTCAAAATTATCGCAGGATATGTTTTCAGGACTTGCGCCATGGCTTACAAAAATACCAGGAAAATTATTGCATGTGAACGTATTTGGTTGTGCAATTTTTGCAGCTGTTTCTGGCTCATCTGCGGCCACGGCCGCAACTATTGGTAAAATGTCAATTCCCGAACTAACCAAACGGGGCTATCCAGAAAAACTAATTTTAGGGACTTTAGCAGGTTCAGCAACGCTTGGTTTGTTGATACCACCCTCAATTATTCTCATTGTTTATGGGGTAGCAACCGAGCAATCAGTTGCACGGCTTTTCATTGCAGGAATAATTCCCGGCATAATGCTAGTTGTTATGTTTTCAGGTTATGTAATTATTCGCTCGCTTATGTTGGGTGATAAAATTCCATCTGAAAAATCAGATATGAGTTTTAAAGAAAAGATAAAAGCCTCACGCCGTTTAATTCCGGTTATCTTGCTAATCATTGGGGTAATAGGGTCAATCTATGCAGGCGTTGCTTCGCCCACAGATGCGGCGGCAATGGGTGTTACTTTCTCACTTTTATTGGCATGGAAAAGCGGCACTTTGAGCAAAAAAATGTTTATCGATAGCTTAATGGGGGCAACCATTACTTCGGCAATGATTGCCTTTATTCTAGTAGCGGCGGCTTTTTTAACAACCTCAATGGGCTTTACAGGAATTCCCCGCAACCTTGCCGCATGGATTGGCGGTTTTAACCTTTCTCCCTTTGCACTTTTATTTGCTCTAACAATATTTTTTATAATTTTAGGCTGTTTTTTAGATGGCATCTCGGTTGTAGTGCTAACTACTTCAATAATTCTACCAATGGTGGAGGCAGCAGGAATTGACCCGCTTTGGTTTGGTATTTATTTGGTAATTGTGGTTGAGATGAGCCAAATAACCCCGCCAGTGGGATTTAATCTATTTGTAATTCAAGGGCTAACGGGTAAGAATATTCTAACAATTGCCGCTGCAGCTTTCCCGTTCTTTTTGCTATTGTTGGCAGCCGTTGGTCTAATCACACTCTTCCCGCAAATTGTAACATTTCTCCCTGATTTAAAGGGTGGTTAGCTTTTAGTTTGACTTTTCTATTTCGTCCCCAAGCTCAGGATTTTCTACTAGTCGAGTTTCAAGCAATTGGCCTGAGCGATATAGAATGGGGTAAGCTACGGCTGAGATTTGTGAATTAAAATCTTTTAAGGCACGCAAAGTTTCAAGATGAAGATCAGAGCTTTCAAAACTTATTTCATCACCTGAGCGAAGTCGTTTGAGATGTTTATTGCGGCTTTTGCGCTCTAGCGTTGCCATCTCGGTTTTTTCTTCAATTAATAGTCTCGCAGATTCAATATCCTCAGAAATTAATACGTTAAATGCAAGTGTTGTATTTGCAACAACTCGCTCATGAATTCGCACTAATTCTGCCCAGCCATTATCAGAAAATTTTAACCGTCTTGTGTTATATTTTTCAGCTAAAACTAAAAGCCGCTTAGCAACAATATCACCCGCAGTTTCTAGCGAAATTGCATATTCAGTTAGCTCACGAGCGCACCTGTTATCCTTTTTACACATTCTGTGGCGATTAAGCGAAGCAACATAGCGGCGAATAGAAGTGAGTGATGAGTTAACCCCTTTATCAAGATGTTTGATAGATTTGATTTTTTCAATATCGCCAGATTGATAAAGTTCCATAACAGGTTTTATCATTATCTCAACAATTTGCCCCATACGTAAAACTTCGCGCCTAAGGCTAGCAAGTGCCAAAGCTGGCTTATCAGTTGCATCTTTATCTAGTGCGCTTGTTGGTATAAGTCCGCCATCTGTTGTTTTGCTTGGGGTGGGGGGCATGAGTTTTGCAAGTGGTTTTATTAAAATATTTACAAAAGGCAGAGTGATAATCAATAAAAGTGCATTGAATATTAGATGCACATTCACCAATGCTTGACCATCGCCAAAACTTGTTAATATGCCAGATATTGGAAATGACTTAATTACAAAAAGAGCAATTAAAGATCCAAAACCACGTAAGATAAGATTTGCAACTGGTATCTGACGAGCTTGTCTTTCCATTCCACGTGAAAGCCACAAGGTTACAAAGGCTGAGCCAAGATTTGCTCCCAAAACCATAGAAATGCCAACAGATAGTGGCAATAGGCCAAGCTGAATAAAGGTAACAAACATCAAAATAGCTGCAACTGAGGAATGCATGATGAAGGTCAGCAATGCACCGACTAAAAATGCCGTGAGATATTCACTCTCTAAATAAGAGGCAATGGTGGGTAAAAATTCACTATGCTTGATGGGGTCGCTTGCAGCACCAATCATGCCAAGTGCCAATAAAATAAAAGCTATACCAAGTAGAATCCGCCCAGTTTGTTTAAAGGCAATTGATTGGGAATAAAGAAATAACCAGCCACCCATTGCTAATAAAACAGGTATTAGCCAATCAAGTTTGAAGGATAGAACCTGAATAACTAAAGCCGAACCAAAGTCTGCACCAAGTACAATTGAAAGACCCATAACAATACTGATAAGACCAGAAGCTGCAAACCCAGTTGCCAGCAGGGCGGTTGCCGCCGAGCTTTGTAAAATAATTGCTAAAACAATGCCAGCAAAAGCACCCTGTATTCTATTGCGCTTTGCCCCAGTTACAAGCCGCTTAAATGATGGCCCCATTGCGCGCTCTATGCCAGTGCGAACCATGCGCACTGCAAAAAGTAACAATAAAGTTGCCCCAGTTAGTTGCAGTAAAAATAGCAAAATAGTCAAAATTTATCTCCGTATAGGCATAATAACAGCAAAACAGGTCATTATAAAGGTGTTTTTTATGACTGTGTCAACTATTGCAAAACTTAGTAGTTTTCAAAGTTGACATAATTGTTTTTCAGGCGCAAACCAAGCGCATGTAATGAGCAAATACCTACAATGAAATTATTTAAGAGGGTATGGACATGTTTCAATTAAACCAAATAGTACGTTTCATTATAATCTCAATCTTTAGTATCTTTATGACTGCGAATTTCATGGTCTTTGCTAACTCTAGCGAGAATAATACAGCAAATAAAATTATGATAGTTCTTGATGGTTCTGGTTCTATGTGGGGGCAGATTGATGGTGTGCCAAAACTTGAAATTGCTCGCAAAACTTTGCGTGAAGTTCTTAAAAGTGTGCCAGATACTGTTGAACTTGGTTTGATCGCTTATGGGCATCGTGAGAAGGGTAATTGTAAGGATATTGAGCTTATTGTTGCACCAAAAGCAGGAACGGCAACAGCTATTGCAGATAAGGTTGATAATCTAAGGTTTTTAGGAAAAACACCACTAAGTGCTGCGGTGCAAATGGCAGCTGAGGAATTGCGCTATACTGAACATAAAGCAAGCGTTATTTTAATTACTGACGGGCTTGAAACATGCAATGCTGATCCATGTGCGCTTGGAAATTTGCTTGAATATCAAGGAGTTGATTTCACCACTCATGTTGTAGGTTTTGGTTTGAGCGAAGAAGAGGGAAAGCAAGTTTCTTGTTTGGCTGAAAATACTGGCGGGAAATATTTTAGCGCAGATGATGGGGAAAGTCTGGTTGAGGCTCTTAACGAGATAATTACGCCAGAGCCTCAGGTTTTTTTTACAGCAATAGATCAAAGTGGCAATGAGATTAAAACTCAACTACTTAATTGGGTGATTAAAGATGCTAATGGTGCAGTTATTCATCGCAGAGATGCAAAAATAAGCACAAAGGCAACGCTTGAAGTAGGATATTATAATATAAGTGTAACAGGCGAATACATCATTGGCAGCAAAGATTTCTCTTATGAAAAGCAAGATGGAAATCTTGACCAATATATAATTGTGCCTGTTATAATATCAAATCCTCCAGAGGCGAGTTTGTCAGCACCTAATCAAGTTGGTGCTGGTGCTGAATTTGAAGTTATTTGGAGCGGGCCAAGTGATGAAAATGATTTTATAGCTATTGTAGTGCTTGGATCAGATGAGGGAAAATCAATCAGTTCAGCCTATACGCAAAATGGTAACCCAGCAAAAGTAACTGCCCCTGATGGTTTGGGTATTTATGAAATTCGCTATATTCATAATAAAAATAATAGAGTTCTAGCCTCAAGAGAAATAGAGATTGTAGCAGTATCTGCAAGTCTTGAAGCACCTGCAAATGTGGCAGCGGGCAAAAAATTTGAAGTAAACTGGATCGGCCCAAACGCTAAAAATGATTATATTTCTATTTTGGAAGTTGGGGCAGAGCAAAGAAAGCGCATAAGTTATGCCTATACAAAAAATGGCAACCCAGCACGAATAAAAGCTCCAAAAGAAACTGGGATTTATGAAATCCGTTATGTGTTAAATAGTTCAGACAGAACTTTGTATAGCATAACAATAATTGTTGAATAGGAGAAGTATTTGTCAGTTTTAAGTTCATCAAAATAGGATATAAATGCCCCAGATTTCCTTTTCCCAATTTACACGACGAAAGTCAATAAATTGCAAAAACTAATCTTCAATCACGCATTTTTTACCATCATCATTAAGTGATACATAGGTAAAATGCCCCTCGGTTACTTTTTCTCGAACTGCCATTCTATCACGTCTTGCCCATGCTTCAATCTCTATAGTAATGGAAGTTGTGCCAATTTTTATGATCCTTGTATAAATACACAAAACATCGCCGACTTTAACGGGGGAGATGAAAGTCATGGCATTTACTGCAACCGTAACAACTCTTGTTTTGGTGCGCTGCACAGCGGCAACTCCACCCGCAATATCCATTTGAGAAAGAACCCAGCCACCAAAAATATCACCCGATGGGTTAGTGTCAGCAGGCATGGCAACAATGCGTATTGTTAATTTGCCTGATGGCTCTATTTCATCTTTCATCATCATTATCCATTTTTTCAAACTTTAGGGTAGGGCTATCGGCTTGAGGGGTTGGCCAATGGCCAGTTTTTTCTTCCCAATGCTTGCGACAAAGAGAAACATATCTTTCGTTTCCACCAATTGCAACTTGCTCACCCTTGATTAACACTGCTCCATCTTCACCAAGTCTTACCACCATTGTTGCTTTTGCACCGCAATGGCAGATTGTACGAATTTCTCGTAATACATCGGCAATTGCTAACAATTCGCTTGAGCCAGGAAATAATTTTCCTTGAAAGTCAGTCCTTAAACCATAACACATAACAGGAACGCCTAACCGATCAGCAACTCGAGCAAGTTGCCAAACCTGCATGGAGGTAAGAAATTGTGCCTCATCAACAAATATGCAGTTTATTGGCTCTTTCTCTAGCTTGGCTTTTATTTGAGAATATAAATTGTCATCTTCGCTAAATAATTCAGCAGTTGCCTTTAGGCCAATACGAGAGGCAATTGTGGTTATTCCTGCTCTGTCATCAAGTGCAGCTGTAAAAAGAGCCGTATTCATACCCCGTTCACGATAGTTATGCGATGCTTGCAAAAGAAGGGTAGATTTACCAGCATTCATTGCGGCATATGAAAAATATAGTTTGGCCAATCTTATATCCCTTTGAAAAAAATAATATCTAGCTTAAGCCGCTATTGCTTTGGGTAAAAGAGGAAAATTATTTACTTCACAATATTGCCTAAATTATTTTTTATCAGTTCATTAAGTGGGGAAGCAAAATATGGAGATTTTTATGTTCAACTCAAAATTTAGAGTTTTTTTAATTAGTTTTTTAACGCTGGTTTTTGCTTCATCAGCAAGTCTAGCCTCTTCTGGGTTTGATCCAACTGGTTTGTGGCAAGCTGATGATGGAGAAAGTCGATATGAAGTTTCACTTTGTGGAGATGGCAGTCAGCTTTGCGCCAAACTTGTTTGGATACAGCCAGATAAAATTAAACGAGCTAATAAAGTGTATATTGATACCTATGTAGTTAATAAAATCAAAAGACATTCTAATCGTGAGTGGCGAGGAAATATTTCCCTTTATGGACACACTGTGAGCGGCAGTGTGAAAGCAATGCATCAAGATCGCCTCAAGGTGAATGGATGTGCTTTGATCGTGATCTGCATCTCTCAAGGGCTGAATAGAATGGCATCTACGGATTAATTTTGAGAAAGAATTTTTCAAGCCTAGGGTTTTTATTCTAGGCTTGATTTGCTTTCTCTAACCCTTCGACAAGCTCAGGAAGAGGAAGAGGAAGAAGGAAGCAAGCTCAGGATAAGGGAAGAGTTTCAATAAAACTCATAATCTTTTTCGCATAAATGCCGGCACGCTTTCTACCAAAATTATTGATAAAAAAATCAAAGCTGCCCCAACATATCCAATAGGTAAAAGCCTGTCACCCATAATAACTGCCCCGCCAATTGCAGCAAAAAGGCTTTCACCAGAAAGAATGATAGCAGCATTTGCTGGCGGTACATGCATTTGCCCTACCGCTTGCAAGGTGAAAGCAATGGCGGTTGAAAATATTCCTGCATATACAATTTCAATCCAGCCTAAACTTATTCCACTAAGGCTTGGGCTTTCAAACATAAATGCCCCAAAACTAGAAATAATTCCTGCGAACAAAAAGGGCAAACATGAAACAACAAGCGGCAGTTTACTCATTCGTGCCGCATAGCCCAGACCTAAAACATGCATAGCCCAAAAAACAGCACTTGAAATTACTAGCCAATCGCCAAAATTGATTTTTTCGAGCGAACCACCGGTCAAAAGGAATAGGCCAAATAATGCTAAAGGCACACATAACCAGACAATTTTATGCGGTTTTATACGAAATATTATCAGCAAAATTAGTGGAACAAAAAATACATAAAGTCCAGTTAAAAATCCTGCATTGGTAATGCTAGTGCTTACAATCCCCCATTGTTGCAACCATGATCCAATGAAAAAATTCACACTTAGAAAAACTATTATTGCCCATTCTTTATTGGATAATTTTATTCCTCTTTTTTTATATTCAACCCACGCTAAGGGAGCAACAACCAAGCCACCAAGTAAATATCTTGCGCCAATGAATGTTAGAGGCTCCATATTATCCATAGCAGATTTTTGTGCAATGAATGCAAAACCCCAAATCATCGTGGCAAGAATTAATAATAATGTTGCAGTAAATCTATTCATAAAAAATAGGTAGCTGGTCTTTGCAAATTGAGCAACCACCAAAAACTAAAACCCCGCTAGAGTTTTCCCTAGCGGGGTAAAATTTTTAAATCAACTTGGCTTAGTTATTGCTGCCTTGACCTTGCATATTGTGACCTTGCATATTGTGACCTTGCATATTGGGGCCTTGCTTTTTCATCGCAGCTTTTTGTTCATCGCTTAGACTATCAAAAAATGCTTCTAATTCTGGTAACACTTCATCAAGAGCAGTTACCGTTGCAGCCATATTATGACGTTGAACATTTAAGCGCATGACAATATTAGCATCGTCTTTTTCTGCTACATCGGCTTTGGGGCTTGAGCAGTTATCAGCAAAATTGGTTTGTGCGGTTAGAGCAGCTGTTTTAAAGTCATCATAAAGACCTTCTTGCTCATTGGTTAGTTCAAATTTCTCACTCATTTTGCTAAGCATTGTATCTAGCTTGTCTGCTGCCTCATCAGAGCAAGCAAACTTTAAGAAGCCACTCTTATTGCCACGTTGAGCATTTTTGCCGCCACGCTGCATTTGTCCTTGTGCATGGGAATTTTGGTGCATTTGATTAAATTTTTTCTGTCCCTGATTTCCACCAGGGCCAAAAGCATATGCCGCAGGAGCAAAAGCTACTAATGCCAAAGAGCCAACAATTGCTGAAGTGATAATGAGGGAAGATTTTTTAAAGTTATTTTTTTTGGGGCTAGTCATGAGATATGTCCTTAAAATATGATTTACATTTGGAGGTCTAAAATAAGATCGTTGTTTTGATCTGTAAATCCAACATAAATCAGCCCAGCTTGTCGCAACATGACAGCTAGATGAAAAAACGGTAATGCTGTTAAGGTTTGAGATGAATTTTGAAATTTATTAGTTTTAAATCGTTTTGGTTTTTTTTAATGATAGCTTTTAATAATGCGAAAACCCAAATTGCTTGGAACAAGCCCTATTGAGCAGCCACCTGCAATTGGGTTGCGGATAAAGTCTGACATTGCACCTTGATGTTCGCCCAAAATTACACGAGTTCGGCAAGATTTTGTTTTTAATTTCTCATCACTTGATTGCCAGCAATCTGATGCCCACTCCCAAACATTTCCGCTTAAGTCATAAATACCAAACCGATTTTCGCCAAAACTACCTATTGTTTTTGTAACTCGGCTTTTTTGTTCATAATTTATATAATCTGCTGCCCAAGCAAGACGGGGGTCGTCAAATAATTTTTCATCACTATTATCAACCACATCATCAGCAATAAATGCCCATTCCTTTGCAGTTGGGAGGCGGTATTCTTCTTTGGTATTTTTTGATAGCCATTTAATATATTCATTCACATCAGCCCAATTAACGCCAGTTACAGGGTGGTCATCTTTTGCTGAAGCAAGAGTTTTTGGCATATAAGAGCAACCCCCTGATTGATAGCAATATTTCCATTGCTCAAGAGTTACTTCATATTTACCTACATAAATTTGTGATTTTTCTGCTCCATTTTTTATCTCTATAAGGACAAGTTCTGGGATATACTCTACTGGTATCGAGCTTGCAAAAAATCTATTAACCTTGCGAACTCCATCACTTAGGGTAAAAACTAATGCGCCTAGCGCAATAAGAATGACTATGCCTATGTAATCTGAAAAACGCATTTTTGCTCAAAGTTTTATAAAAGGCGATTTTGCTTTTTTAAACAAAACCGCCTTTTGCTTTTTAAATCTTACTATGCGATTGCGGTTGGTTTTTTTACCTGCGTCATAAGGTCATCATTCCACTCACCCTCAACAATAACGTGAGCGGCTGCACCAAGCATAACGGCAGTTATTAGGTTATGATTGAGGTAAACATAAACACCAGGTTGGTGGAATTTATATGTTGCAGCACCAGCAGAACCACCACGAATGAACCATGTTTCTAGATTTGTCGCTGGCACATCATCAAATGAGCCTGTCTCCCAAACATAGTCACCATGCCCACCAATTAAATGTGGCCGGCTATCTCGGTTAGCTTGTGCATGAATAAATAAAACAGTTTCACCAACTTTTGCTTTAAGAGCCGCATCACCAGTTAACGCACCTGCCGCACCATTAAACACAACATGAGTTGGCACTAAGCCCTTCATTACTTCTAGCGAATCTCCAAAATCATCACCAGCAGCTTCATATTTCTTGTAATTCCCATCCTCATCTTTTGGAATATAATAATCTTGCTCACCAACATAGAAAACTTTGTCATAAGTTACTGCATTGCCTTGAGGGTCTTTAAGACCATCTCTTGGTAACACCATGATTGCACCATTCATACCGTGCACAACATGATAGGGGATCATCGCTCCACCAGGGGCGCAGTGATAAACAAAAACACCAGAGCGAGTTGCTTTAAATCTTAATACAACTTCTTCTCCTGGTTGAACCATAGTAAGACCAGCTCCGCCAAGCGCACCAGTTGCAGCATGAAAATCAATATTATGTTCCATCATATTTGATTCTGGGTTTACGAGGGTAAGCTCAAGATAATCACCCTCATGCACAATAGCCATAGGCCCGGGAACAGATCCATTAAATGTTAATGCCCAAATTTCTGTGCCATCACCATCAATGACCATTTTCTTTTCTTCAATTTCAAAACGAATTTCTACAACCTTTGGCCCACCAACCGCCACTTGGTCATGTTTCGGCACAAAAGGCGGTGCTACCATTTCTTGTTTAACTCGTGGCAAGTCTTTTACATCAGCGGCAGATGCTGAAGCCATGGATACTTTGCTAACCACAACACCAGCTACTGCTGTTGCAGCAGCTGCAGTCATAAAACTTCTTCGATCTAGTCCCATAATTCCCTCCAAGGATATTTATTATTGTTTATAAATAAAGATGTATTTTATATGCATCATTTAAAAAGATAGCTAAAATTTTGTCAATATGTCAATGATGCCCATCAAAGAAAAAAGCCAAAACTAGGTGTATAAAGGAAAAAACTAAAAAAGATTGGGCTTATGCAACTAACAAGATTTACAGATAACTCTTTGAGAACGCTGATATATTTGGCTTTGAATCCAAATAAAATAATTACTATTAATGAAATTTCTGAGAAATGCGCAATTCCACGCAATCACCTTGTTAAGGTTGTTCATTCCTTAGCAAAGGCAAATTTTATACAAACTTCAAGAGGCCGTGCTGGCGGCATAAAGCTGATTGAAGATGCAAAAGAAGTGATTATTGGAGATGTTGTGCGTGTTATGGAGGGGCAACTAGACGTAATAAATTGCTTTACTCCACTCTGCCCAATTGCGCCAACATGTAAATTGCGCAATGTGCTAAGCGAAGCAACAAATGCTTTTATTTCTGTTCTTGATAATTATTCAATTAAAGATTTAATTCAAAATGAGCAGCCCTTAAGAAAATTGCTAAACATTAAATAGAGATAACCTAGCCTGAAATATAATCTCTTAAAGCGGCGGCTTCACCTTCTGCTAAATCAATTTTGCGTTTAACAACATCACCAATAGAAATAAGCCCAGCTAATTTACCATTATCAACAATTGGTAAATGACGGATTTTCATATCTGTCATAATCTGCATGACTTCATCTATTGAAGTTTGCGAACTACATGTTTTTGGGTTTGCTGTCATACAGTCCTTAACACTAGTTAGTAGAACTGGTGCGCCATCATCACGCATGCGCCTAATTATATCTCGCTCAGAAACAATGCCTGCAATTTTGTCATTTTCTATCACAACGACAACACCAATATTATTGGCATTTAATATTTCAACTACCTCATTGACCTTATGACTTAGCAAAACTGTATAAACTTTTGACCCCTTTGATTTAAGGATATTCTCGACATTCATATTAAACTCTCCCACTGTTTAAAAAAATAAAATCCTACAATTTATCTAGGTTGCCATTTTTTTTCATCAATGGCAAATCCAATTTCAACGGAGTGAATTTGTGAGCCAGCAGAAAATGTAGGTGCAATGACGCTTAACATGGCAATTGCGCTTACAAGTGCGATGGCTGAGCCTTTGAAAGATTTTTTATTTTTGCTTTGACGATAGGAGTTAGGCTTATAAATATTTTTTTGCATGGGAGTTCTTGTCTATTTGTTTTTCTTAAACTTATATGACAAGAAGAATATGGATTAAGTTTGTACTAAAAATGAAAATTCCAAGACCATTTTTAGGCAATATTGTGGCAAGGAATTGTGACAGAAAAGTTGAAAGAAGGATTTATGAATTATATCTCTGATGCATTAAATCGAGTGCAACCCTCAGCAACGGTTGGCATCTCGCAAAAAGCCCGTGCAATGAAAAATACAGGTAAAGATATTATTGTACTTAGTGCTGGTGAGCCAGATTTTGATACGCCGCAAAATGTAAAAGATGCTGCAAAAAAAGCAATTGATGAGAATCAAACAAAATATACAAATGTTGGTGGAATTATAGAGTTAAGAGAAGCCATTGCGGCTAAGTTTAAGCGTGATAATAATCTTGATATATCACCCGATAATTGCTTTGTTTCAACAGGCGGTAAGCAGATAATTTTTAATGCAATGCTTGCAACTTTAAATAAAGGCGATGAGGTAATTATTCCAACTCCTTATTGGGTAAGCTACCCCGAAGTGGTTCGTCTTTGCGATGCAAAACCAGTGTTTATAAGCACAGATGAAACTAGTAATTTTAAACTCAGCCCAACTGCATTAAAAGCCGCAATTACTCCCAAAACAAAGTGGTTAATGCTTAACTCACCTTCTAATCCAAGTGGTTCAGTCTACACTAAAGATGAGTTAAAAGCCCTTGCAGAAATATTAAAGCAATATCCTAATATTTTAATATTAAGCGATGATATATATGAGCAATTAATCTATGATGGTTTTACATTTTCAACAATGGCACAAGCCGCCCCAGAATTGGGTGAGCGCATTCTTACAATGAATGGGCTATCAAAATCGCATGCTATGACAGGCTGGCGAATAGGCTATTGCGCTGGGCCATCTTTTTTAATTAAGGCAATGGCAAAATTACAATCTCAATCAACCAGTGCAACTTGTTCAATAGCACAATGGGCAGCAGTTGAGGCATTAAATGGGGAGCAAGATTTTTTAGATGAATGGCGAGAAATATTTGCAAAGCGTAGAAATATGCTCGTAAATGGGTTGAACAAAATTGAAGGATTTGATTGTCTTAAACCAAGTGGAGCATTCTATGTTTTTCCATCAATAAAACCCTTCATTGGTAAGACCAGCAAAGGGGGTCAAAAAATCACTTCAGATGAAGATTTCGTCTTTGCACTGCTAGAAGAAAATGACGTAGCTTTAGTGCATGGCTCTGCCTTTGGAATAGATAATCATATTCGCATAAGTTATGCTGCTTCGCAGGATAGCCTTAGCGAAGCTCTCAAGCGAATAGAGCAATTTTGCATTGATTTGCATTGATTTTTTAGCTCACAAAAAATTGAACAAAAGTGGTTTGTGATTTTTGCAAGATTGCTCACAATTGGTTTAAGGAGATTTGTTTAATGCTAATAAAAATTAAAAAATCATGGGAGCTTGCCGAGCGTGAAGCAACCCCACAAAATATTTATCTTAACCGTAGAAATTTAATAAAAGGTCTAGCAGGAGCGGCAATTGCTACGCCTCTTATTGGCTTGCCAAATATTGCACTAGCAAAGAAAGAGCGCATGGCTTTGCATGCCCAACGTAATGATTTTTATAAAATTGAAAGGGATATAACTCCTGAAGAGGAAAACCTTAAATACAATAATTTTTATGAATATGGCTCACATAAACAAATTTCAAAAGCAGCAGAAAAACAGCTTAACCCTCGTCCGTGGCAGATAACAATTGATGGCTTGGTGGAAAAGCCAATCACTCTTGATGTTGATGAGCTGATTGCAAAAATGGGGATTGAGGAACGGCTATATCGCCATCGCTGTGTTGAGGCATGGTCAATGAGCGTGCCATGGATTGGCTTTCCGGTTAAAAAACTTGTTGAGTTAGCAAAGCCAATGTCGGGCGCAAAATATCTGCGAATGGAAACTTTTAGCGATAAAAAAATGGCCAAGGGCATCGCACAGCAATCATGGTATCCATGGCCTTATGTTGAGGGTATCACAATGGCCGAAGCAAATAATGATTTATCATTCTTGGTTGTAGGAGCATATGGCAAACAGGTTGCAAACCAAATGGGCGCGCCAATCAGGTTAGCAATGCCTTGGAAATATGGCTTCAAGTCGCTGAAATCAATTGTAAGATTTTCATTTGTTAAAGAACGTCCAATCGGTTTTTGGGAAGAAATTTCAAATCAGGCAAATAATTCTGAATATGGATTTTGGGCAAATGTAAACCCAGATGTGCCGCATAAACGCTGGAGTCAAGCAAGCGAGCGTGTGCTTCATACTGGTGATAGAGTGCCCACTTTATTATTTAATGGATATGGTGAGGAAGTTGCAGAGCTATATTCTAGTTTAGAAAATGAGGCATTATATACATAATTGTATTCACCCTGAGTATGCGAAATAATATAATGCTAAAATGCAAAAAAAAGGCTCTACTCAATAAGAGCAGAGCCGTATGATTCTTGGGTCTAAAAGCCTTAAAATCTTTAAGTGTTGGCAAAAGAAAG
>JAMONZ010000002.1 GCA_027066315.1 Hyphomicrobiales bacterium | reverse complement strand
TTGATGATGATGAAGAAACGCCTGATGATTATGATGAGCGATTAAAATTTTGGCTTGAGTTGAAACTGCCAATGATTTGCACCAACCCAGATGCAATTGTTGAAATTGGCGATAAGATATATTACTGCCCTGGCTCAATTGCTGATAAATATGAGCAAATTGGAGGTGAAGTTTTGCAAGCTGGCAAGCCATTTTCACCAATTTATGAGGCTTCATTCTTAGCTTTGCAAAAAGCTGGCATTGATAATGCAAAGCAAAAGAAAATTTTAGCAATAGGTGATAGTGTTAGAACCGATGCCAAGGGAGCGGCAAAGAATAGCCTTGATTTATTATTCATTACTGGCTCAATTCATGCAAAAGAAATTGATGAGAATGCTCATGATAGGGCAAAAAAAATAATCAGTTTACTTGCGCCAAGTGGGGTAAATTTAATCGGCTATCAAACCATATTAGAATAAATTTTACCGCATCTGTAACTCTGAATTTCCTCCTTAGTTACCTTGAGCGTAGCTCCTCTATCACCCTGAACTTTCCTCCTCTGTCACCCTGAACGCAAGTGAAGGGTCTAAGATACTTCGCTTCGCTCAGCATGACAAACAGTATTCTTTGCTTCGCTCAGTTTGACAAAACATGATATTTTATTCAGCATGACAAATAAGATACTTCGACTTTGTCTTAAAATGATATGTATCGCTGGCTCTGCTTTTGAATGATGAAGAAGTCTTTAGCACTTTGAAAGCGTTATTTGGGAAAGCCTCAAAAGATTGCTAAAATAGCGCATCAATAGCAGATTGGTTTACCCCTTCGCCTTCATTTGCAGGGCCATTTAGCAATAATTCTTTATTACGTTTTTGGTTGGCGTTCAATTCTTCTTCTGCTTGGTTTTTGTCCTCGTCGCCCATATCGAGCATTTCACATAATAGATTTATTCTTTCTTCGATTATTTCCACTGTCTGCACAATTTTTGTAACTCTTTGACCTGTTAAATCTTGAAAAGAGCAGGCTTCAAAAATTGTCATCATTTGATCTGAGACGATTTGTTTATAGTCTTCAAAATTATCAGTTTCGATTTCCAAGACGGTTTCTGCGCAATTCATGATAGAATTTGTTGCGCCTTCGGTTGCCTCAACAATGGCGGATAATTCTTTCCCCATTTCTGGAATTTGATGGTCTGAAATATCATCTGCTCTAACTTTAGCTATTTCGTGGCGCAAGCCCTCAATACGTAATAATATTGAGCGTAATTCTGTGTGAATAGTTGAATCTATTTGACGCAATAGTGGTTGAAGTGAGCTGGTTAATAACTCTGCAACACCAATTACATCGGTTAGTGACATGGATTTAGCTTTGTTTTCCTTTAGTTTGTCACTTAGATTGATTAATGCATCAATTGATGATTCATCGGGCTTAGCACCTGCTTTTTTAGTACTCATTTTATTCTCCAAACACAGCGTCAATTTTTCCTTTAAGCGTTTGTGCATTAAAGGGTTTTACGATGTAATTATTCACACCTGCTTTTTTGGCAGCAATTACATTTTCAGTTTTTGATTCAGCAGTAACCATGATGAAAGGTGTTCTAGCTGTTTCACTGGACGCTCGAACTTGCTTAAGCAATTCATAGCCAGTCATTGGCTCCATATTCCAATCTGAAATGATTAGGTCATACTTTTTTTTACCAATTCGCTCGAGTGCCTGCGTGCCATCGGCGGCATCGTCAACATTGGTAAAACCAACCTGTTTTAAAAGGTTGCGAATTATTCTAATCATTGTTGCATAATCATCTACAATCAAGATCGGCATTGAAACGTCAAGCGCCATTTATTTACTCCACTAATACTAAACATAATTATTTATAGGTTTTTACATTAGCGTGGGACGATAAATCACAGGTAAAACTTAGACTAGGGGATAACCACTAGTTTGTTATGCTTGCAAAATAAGTGGTAAAAGGGCAGTGTCGCTTCGAATTAAATATCAGAGGTTAATGGTGAAGAATTTTACAATTTTAAATGGGCTAGATAATGTTCCAGATGAGTTAAAAAACTGCGTGCTAACAATAGGTAATTTTGACGGCTGTCACCTTGGACATCAGCGAATTTTCTTGTCTGCTTTAAGTATTGCCAACTCGCAAACGGCGGGGGTGTCGGGGTCGGGAGCTAAGCGACCAACGGCGACAGAAAAAACGGCGGGGGTGTCGGGGTCGGGAGCTAAGCGACCAACGGCGACAGAAAAAATAAAGACACCTGTCCTAGCACTTACTTTTGAGCCTCATCCACGTGATGTATTTGCTAAAGAGCCGTTTATGTTTCGCCTTACGGTTGGTGAGCAAAAAGCAAGGGCATTAAAAGCATTTGGCTTTGATGGCATTATTATTATGCCATTTGATAAAGATTTGGCCTCGCTTGAAGCACGAGAGTTTGTGCAGAAATATTTTCTTGATGCTTTGGATATAAAAGCCATTGTGGTTGGTGAAGATTTTCATTTTGGCAAAAACCGTAGCGGAACGCCAGAATTTTTGGCTCATTGTGGAAGTGAGTGTGGATTTGAGGTTCATCAATTAAATTTGCTAGAAAATGGACATGCCAGTGTTTCTTCTTCTCGTATTAGAGAGGCTTTAAGCGAGGGGCAACTTGATGTTGCTAATTCATTGCTTGGTTATCATTGGATTGTTGAGGGTGAAGTAATTACTGGTGATAAACGAGGCAGAGAGCTTGGTTATCCTACCGCAAATTTTGTGTTGGCAGATAATTCAAACCTTGCACAAGGGGTTTATGCCGCAAGAGTAAAGCTGGGTGAGCGTTTGTTTGATGGTATAGCTTCATTTGGTAAACCTATGTTTGAAAATAGCCAGCCTCCGTTTGAAGTACATATTTTTGATTTTGATGAAGATATTTATGGTCAACACATAGAAGTAGCGTTAATAAAGCATATAAGAGGACAAATGGTTTTTGATGGATTGGACGAATTAATCGTGCAGATGGATAAAGATAGTGCCAAGGCAAAAATTGCGCTGGCAAATGTTAAACCGCTCTCAAAACTTGATGAGCAGCTTGGTTTCATTATTTAGGGATAATGGTTTAAACCTGTTATCCCGATCAAAACTGCTGTAGTGCCACAATTTTTGTTGGCTAAATATAATTTCATTTTATTGGACTAAATAATGAGCGATAATAAATCAGAAGCAATTGACTATTCAAAAACACTTTTTTTACCAAAGACCGATTTCCCTATGCGTGGGGGCTTGCCAAAACGTGAGCCAGAGTGGCTTAAACGTTGGGAAGATATGGGGCTTTACGAGCGACTTCGTGAGCAATCAAAGGGTAAAGAAAAATTCATTTTGCATGATGGCCCCCCTTATGCGAATGGACATATTCACATTGGCACAGCGATTAACAAAATGCTTAAAGATCTTGTTTCTCGCTCAATGCAAATGCTTGGTTATGACAGCCCTTATGTGCCTGGTTGGGATTGTCATGGTTTGCCGATTGAGTGGAAAATTGAAGAACAATATCGTGCTAAGGGCAAAAATAAAGACGATGTGCCAATAAACGAATTTCGTAAAGAGTGTCGAACTTTTGCGAGCGGCTGGATTGATGTTCAGCGTGAGGAATTTAAGCGTTTAGGCGTGGTTGGTGAGTGGGATAATCCTTATACCACAATGGCGTTTGATGCTGAGGCAACTATTGCAACCGAATTGATGAAATTTTCAATGTCGGGGCAGCTTTATCGTGGCTCGAAACCCGTGATGTGGAGTGTGGTTGAACGCACGGCACTGGCGGAGGCTGAGATTGAATATCATGATGTTGAAAGCGATGCTATTTGGGTTAAGTTTCCTGTAAGCGAAGGAGACTTTGTGGGTGCAACTGTCGTTATTTGGACAACTACTCCTTGGACAATTCCTGGTAATAGGGCGATTTGTTATTCGGATAAAATTTCTTATGGGCTTTATGAGGTAACAGCGGCAGAGAATGATTTTGGACCGCAAGTTGGCGAAAAACTGATTTTTGCTGATGCTTTGGTACAAGCAAGTGCAACGCAGGCAAAAATTACTTTTGATCGTTTGGGCGATGTGAGTGCTAGCGAATTAGCGGCAATGGTTTGTTCCCACCCTCTCAAGGGCGTTGGTGGTGGATATGAATTTTATGTTCCCCTTCTAGAAGGCGATCATGTAACGGACGAGGCTGGTACGGGTTTTGTGCATACTGCGCCCGGGCATGGTGCAGATGATTTTGATGTTTGGACTGCAAAAGCACGTGAAATTGCCGCTAAGGGGATAGATACGGCTATTCCTTTCACCGTTGATGATGCTGGATATTACACCAAAGATGTTCCCGGATTTGGCGTTGATGCGCCTGAGGGTGCTGCACGAGTGATTGATGATAAAGGCAAAAAAGGTGATGCTAATAAGCGGATTATTGCCGCTTTGATTGCGAGTAATTGTTTATTTTCTCGCTATCGCATTAAACATTCATATCCGCATTCTTGGCGTTCGAAAAAACCGATTATTTTTCGTAATACTCCGCAATGGTTTGTTTATATGGATAAAGATCTTAGCGAGGCAGGCGATACGCTTCGCTCTCGTGCTTTAAAGGCAATTGATGAAACAAAATTTGTGCCAGAAGCCAGACGCAACCGCTTAAGGGCTATGATTGAAACTCGCCCTGATTGGGTGCTTTCTCGCCAGCGGGCTTGGGGT
>JAMONZ010000001.1 GCA_027066315.1 Hyphomicrobiales bacterium | reverse complement strand
CTGGACGAAATGGTGGGGATTTAGGATATTTCAGGCAGAAAGATATGACGGCTTTGTTTGAAGAGGCAGCTATTGCACTTGAAGTTGGGCAGGTGAGTGATCCAGTAAAAACGGAGTTTGGCTGGCATATTATCAAGCTCGAAGATGACCGCATGAGCCAAGCTCCAAGTTTTGATCAGGTTCAGGGGCAAATAGCACAACAACAATTGATAGATAACTTTAATGAAACTATTAAATCACTTAAAGAAAATACAGAAATTGAAGTCGTTGATCCAGCTATTGCAGAGCAAATTTTGGCACAAGAACCAAAGTAAACCGATAAATTACGAGTGAATTTGATGAATAAAAAGCCTGACTTGAATTTGCAAAAAGATTTGGATTTGCCAAAAATAGCAGGCGTTAAATTTGCTACCGCACAAGCGGGAATAAAATATCAGGGACGGAGTGATGTTTTTTTTGCGTCTTTTGCCCCTGATACTGTTGTCGCTGGGGTTTTTACAAAATCAAAATGTTCTTCTGCGGCGGTTGATTGGTGTAGGGCTAAATTAACAGGCGGAAAAGCTGCAGCTTTGGTAGTTAATTCTGGCAATGCAAATGCTTTTACTGGAAATAGGGGTCAAAAAGCGGTTGAGTTAACCGCTCAAATTGCTGCAAAAGCAATTGGTTGCGATGTAAATGAGGTGTTTCTTGCCTCAACTGGGGTGATTGGTGAGCCGCTTGAAGCTGAAAAATTCCGCTCGGTTTTAAGTGAATGTGCAATTTTGATAAAGTCAGAGCCATGGCGACCTTTATCTTGGCTTGAACCTGCTAAAGCAATTATGACTACTGATACCTATCCTAAAACATGTACTAGAACGATTATGATTGATGGTAAAAAAATTACTATTAATGGCATTGCAAAGGGTGCAGGAATGATTGCGCCTGATATGGCGACAATGCTTAGTTTCATTTTTACCGATATGGCTATTAAGGCAGATGTGTTGCAGGCTTTGTTAAAAAAACATGTCAAGAATAGCTTTAATTCTATTTCAATTGATAGTGATACATCTACCTCTGATACCGTTTTGGTTTTTGCAACTGGGCAAGCTGATAAAGGTGAGTTTAAGCCTGTAACTAGTTTGAAGGACAGGCGAGCAGGACAATTTGGTAAGGCTTTAGGAAGGGTTATGTTTGATCTTGCAATGCAGGTTGTGCGTGATGGTGAGGGGGCAACAAAATTTGTATCAATTAATGTTAACGGCGCCAAGAGCAATAAAAGTGCTAAAAAAATTGCTTTTTCTATAGGTAATTCGCCATTAGTAAAAACTGCAATTGCGGGAGAAGACCCTAATTGGGGTCGGGTTGTAATGGCGGTTGGAAAAGCGGGTGAGCCTGCTGATCGTGATAAAATATCAATATATTTTGGTGATATATTGGTTGCAGAAAATGGGGAGGTTTCTTCAAATTATAGCGAAGAAAAAGCGGCCAAATATATGCAAAATGATGAGATAGAAATAACAGTAAATGTTGGTATAGCGAGCGGAAAAGCAACAGTTTATACTTGTGATCTCACCCATGAATATATTTCGATAAATGCGGATTATCGGAGTTAGAAATGGCATTGCAGCCATCAGTTTTGCAGTTGGAGCAGGTGTTTTTAAGCTCATGGCCAGCACTAAAAAGTGAAAACCATTCTGGTTGGGTCTGGAGATATGCTAATGGTTTTTCAAAAAGAGCCAATTGCGCTCAAGTTATGAGTGTTGGCGATGGTCTGAATTTTTCTGCTCTTATTAGCTCTTATACAGATTGGGCAAATGCTCACTCCTATGAGCCAACTATTAGAGTAACGCCGCTTGCAGGCGAAGCAGAAATTGCTATTTTAAATGAATTAGGTTGGGTGCAATTTGATAATAGTTTGGTGATGGTAAAAAAGTTGGGCAAACAAGAAACTCTAACAAGTAAATTAAGACATAGTTATAATATTCTTGATGCGCTTGACCCTTTATTCTTTGAGCCATTTATTGAGTTAAATGGATATGAAAAGCCTGATATTTTAAGAGCAATGATTAAAAAAATTTCAAACATTGCTAAAGGAATTTTGATTTATGATGCATCTAACAAAAATGTTGGGGCGGCTTTGCTAAGTAAAAAGAATGAAATTGCTACTATTACAAGCCTAGTGATTGATAAAAAATTCTATAGAAAAAATTATGCAACCTCTATTATGCAGGCCGCTGTAAATTGGGCTATTTCTGAGGATGCAAAATGGATTGCTTTGCAAGTGGTTGCCAAGAATATTCCCGCAATTAATTTATACCACTCATTTGGGTTTAAAGAGATTTATGGCTATTATTATTTACAAGAAAAAAGGTTTTTAAATGAGTGAGAAACAAAAAATTCTTTTAGTTGTTGGGGTCGCTTTGGTTGATGCTGACCGACGGGTGTTGATTGCTAAACGCCCAGAAAATAAATCTATGGGTGGGTTTTGGGAATTTCCGGGAGGTAAAATTGAAGAAGGAGAAACGCCAGAAAAAGCAATTATTCGAGAGTTAGAAGAAGAGTTAGGGATTTTTACTAAAACTGCATGCCTTGCTCCTTTGGCTTTTGCCTCGCATTCTTATGAAGATTTTCACCTTTTAATGCCACTTTATGTTTGTAGAAAGTGGCAAGGGCAGGTGAGGGCAATTGAGCATCAAGAATTAAAATGGGTAAAGCCAAGAGATTTATATAATTTTAAACTTTTACCTGCTGATATATCTTTAATTTCACATCTATGTGATTTATTGTGAGTTTATTATATGAAAATATATAAAAAAATTAGACATTTTTTAACTGATAAAAGTGGCGCAACTGCTATTGAATATGGCCTAATAGCTGCTTTAGTTACTGTAGCTGTAATTGCTGGAATTACATTGGTTGGTGGTGAGAATGCTAGAATTTATGGCGAAGTTGGAGAAAACGTTATTCCAGTTATAGATAACGCTAATAATAATATTAATTAAATATTTCATTTTTTAAAAATTTGGCTCATGCTTACTTGTGCGCTACCTCTGGCTAGTGGTTTTTGTTGGCTTTCGTGTGGTTTCCAGCCAGACATCCACAAAATATCTAATGTTGCTCTTATTCGTCCATCATCATCTGCAAAATTTTCTTCATAATATTTGGCTGCAAGAAATAGGTGGGTTTTTGAAATTGGTTCGTTTGGCTTTTGGCTAAGTGGGTTGCTGGCGCAAAGAGTTTTTATTTCTTTCATCAGACTTAATGCGCTGGAATAGCGAACTATATGATGGTCAATATCGGCCACTGGCAGAGCAAAGCCTGCACTTTGCAACAGGTTGCCTGCTGATTTTATATCAATGAAAGGGGCAACTCGGGCATAGCTTCCTCCTAATATTTCTTCATCAGCCTTTAGCCAAGAAAGACGCAATTCGTTTAGGGTCTCGTTGCCAATATAGGCAGCTATCATTAGTCCATCAGGGTTTAAATGAGCATGGATTTGTTTTAAATATTTTGGAACATCATTGATGATTTGCAGATCAAGAAAAGATATTATCAGGTCATAATTTTTGTTTGGCAAAGTAAGATTATTGGCGTTTATTGCTTTGGTTTTACCATTATTACTAAGAGTTGAAATATAAGAAAAATTAATGGGAGAAGTTGCACTAGCACTTGATGGTGGAAAGGATTTTGGGTTTGGTCCTATAATTATTGCATTTTGAAAATCTCGTTTAATTGCTGCTAGTCTTTGGTGTAAATCTTCGACCACAAGCTCACTAATAAAATCAACTGGCTCATTTTGGGCTAAATCCAGACGTTTTTTAATTAGCTCTTTATCAAATAACTCATCTGATTTTTGGTATTTATTTTCTTGTAACATATTTTTCTTTTGTTTCTTTTAGTGCGGCATGCAAATATTATTTATGAAGTTAGAGGCTATTATAGATAAAGAACTATTTTTGCAGATAAAAAAATTGCTAGGCAAAGCTGGCAATGGATTGCTTGATTTTATCTATCCCCCAATTTGTGTGCATTGTTCAACCCCAATAATCAAGGCCGATGGTTTATGTGCTAAATGTTGGAAAGAATTAATCCCTATTTCTGAACCTTTGTGCCCAGTTTTGGGTCTGCCATTTGCGGTTTCTTTGGGCTCGAGTGTTTTGAGCGCGCAGGCAATTGCTAATCCGCCTGAGTTTGATAGAGCAAGGTCGGCATTTATTTATAATGATATTACCCATTCAATTATTTCTAAGCTAAAATACGGAGATAGGCCTGAAATGGCGACGTTTTGCGCTAAAATAATGGCGGGAGCTTTTGCAGAAATTTTAGAAGATAGTCCAATTTTAGTGCCTGTGCCTTTACACCCAAAGCGACAAAGACAAAGGCGATATAATCAATCTACTCAACTGGCAAAAGAATTGGGCTTATTAAAAGGGGTGAAAGTTGCGCCAATGATGGTGGCTAGAGTGCGTGAAACAAAACAGCAAGTTGGACTGAGTGCTAAAATGCGAGAAAAAAATGTTGAAGGTGCTTTTAAGGTGGTTTCTGATTTAATTGAGATGAATATTGAGCAAAGAATAGTAATAGTTGATGACGTGATGACTACAGGGGCAACATTAAATGCAGTTACGAAAGCCCTCAAGAAAGCAGGGTATAAAAAAATTGATGTAATAAGTTTTGCAAGAGTTGTTAATGGAGGAGAATATATTATATAAGCAAAGTCTAATATTTTAAAACACGAGAATAAAGAATTTATAAAATGAAAAAAGTTCAAATTTATACTACTATGACCTGCCCATATTGTTTTGCTGCAAAGGCATTATTAGAAAAGAAGAATGTTGAGTATGAAGAAATATCTGTTGGCAACCCTGTTGTAAGAGAAAAAATGATGGAAAGAGCAGGCGGACGACGCTCAGTGCCGCAAATTTTTATAGGCGAGGAGCATATTGGTGGGTTTGATGATATGGCTGCGCTTGATAGAGCCGGAAAATTAGATGGTTTGTTAGCAAATTAAAGGGCTTTAATGGCTAAAATGCTAAAAGTTGCAGCAATTCAAATCTGCTCTGGTCTTGTGCCAAGGGGTAATTTATTGGTGCTTGACGGGCTGGTTGCACAGGCGGCCAAGGCGGGGGCAGAATATATATTAACGCCAGAAATAAGCATAAGCTGCGCTAGCAATAAAGTTGATAATGCAAAATATATAAAACCATTTGAAAATAATGAGGATATTGCTGCTTGCGCTGAATTGGCAAAAAAAAATAAAGTATTTTTACATATTGGCTCTATGGCGATAGCGACAAAAAACGGGAAATATCTAAACCGCTCAATATTATTTTCTCCAAGCGGTGAAATTGTTGCATTTTATGATAAAATTCATTTGTTTGATGCCAGCCCACCAAATGATAAGCCTTATAAAGAAAGTGATACTTATCAAGCAGGTGAAAAAGCAATTGTTGCAAAATTAGATATTGGAAATATTGGCTTTTCTATCTGTTATGATTTGCGCTTCCCTCATTTTTATAATCATCTTTGTGAAATGGGAGCGCAAATTTTGGCAATTCCTGCCGCTTTCACAATTCCTACAGGAGAAGCGCATTGGGAAGTTCTTTTGCGGGCAAGAGCAATTGAGACAGGTAGTTTTGTAATAGCTGCGGCACAGGGTGGAAGGCATGAAAATGGCCGCTCAACTTATGGCCATTCAATGATAATAAACCCTTGGGGTGAGATTGCTGCAATAATGAATAATGATGAGATAGGCTTTATTATTGCTGATATTGATATAAATGAAGTTGAGAAAACCAGAAAAATTATCCCAAATTTGAAAAATAGAGCTTTTTTTGTTTAAGCGTTAACCATAACGTGTAATAATGAACGAGATATAATTTAGTTTTAGGAATTTAGTGTGATTCAATACTCGCTTATTTGTGAGAATAGCCATAAATTTGATGCTTGGTTTGCTAGTGCAAAAGCCTATGGAGAGCAGCAAGATATTGGCATTATTACTTGCCCAATTTGTGCCTCTGGTGACGTTCAAAAGGCTCTTATGGCTCCTGCTGTTGCTCTTAGTGGTGACAAAAATGGCGATGGAAATAAATTAGCCGATGATAAGGTTGTTGTATCAACCGGCCACCCACAGCAAAAAGAATTGCAAGCTGCTATTAAAAACTTACGTGATAAAGTCACCTCTGAAGCTGACTATGTTGGTGATAAATTTGCTAATGAAGCACGTAAAATCCATGATAAAGAAGCTGAACCACGTGGAATTTATGGCGAAGCAACAAAAGATGAGGTTGCTTCACTAACAAAAGATGGAATTGACTTTTTGCCTCTTCCAGTTTTGCCAGAAGAGCATAATTAGGGTTTTTGTTTCTACAGGCGATAAACTCTTAAAGTCTATGAAATTGAAAAGAAACTTTGTCAGGTTTTACTTTTCTAACAAGACTTGTTTTTCCATCAATAACATATAATTTACGCTCATATCACGTGATAGCCGCCATTTGTCTTTCAGGGGTGAAAAGGTTACTCCGGCTTTATCTTTTAGCTTCATATCATTGCGTTTTAGCATTGTTATTATTTCCTCAGGGGTGAGGAATTTTTTATAATCATGCGTGCCTTTTGGCAGCCAGTTTAAAACATATTCAGCTCCAACAATTGCCAGAGCGAAAGATTTTGCAGTTCTATTAAGAGTTGAAACAAACATAAGACCACCCGGTTTCACCAAATCAGCGCAAGATTTAAGGTAAAGTGGTACATTATCTACATGTTCAACAACTTCCATGTTTAATACTATATCAAATTGTTTTTTACTTTTGACCAAGGTTTCAGAAGTGGTGGCTTTATAGTCAATTTTTAAACCTGTTTCATTGGCGTGAGCTTTGGCTATGGAAATATTTTTTTGTGAGGCATCAATCCCAGTGATTTTTGCGCCAAGTCGAGCCATAGGTTCGCATAAAAGCCCACCACCACAACCTACATCAAGGATTGAGATTTTCTTAAATGGCTCACGTTTAATGCCATCAAGTTCAAAGTGAGATAAGATGCTCTCTCTGATATAAGCAAGTCGTGCAGGGTTGAATTTATGTAACGGTTTAAATTTTCCGTTTGGATCCCACCATTCTTGTGCCATGGCGGAGAATTTGGCTACTTCATCTTCATTTATTGTGCTGGCACTCATTATGACACTCTTTTTGATTTTTTTGCTATTTTTCTTTTTTACTTAAAAAAATGAAGCAAATAAAGCGATTTGTTCGATGTTAGTTGAATGATGGGCGAGTTTGTGGCAATAGGCCGCTAACATAAGGAAAGTTAGTGGCTTATTTAGTAATGAAATTTGGCGGTACATCTGTCGCTGATATAAAAAATATCCGCCGTGCTGCAGCTCATGTTAGTCGTGAGGTGAGTGCGGGCAATAAGATTTGTGTTGTTGTATCGGCAATGTCTGGCACAACAAACCAGCTTGTTAACTGGACTAATGAGGCCTCAACTCTACATGATGCAAGAGAGTATGATGCGGTGGTTGCCTCGGGTGAGCAAGTAAGTGCTGGCCTTATGGCAATTGTTTTAAGCTCGATGGGTATTCCTGCAAGGTCATTTTCTGGCTGGCAAGTGCCAATAAAAACTGATGATGCACATAGCTCGGCAAGAATTACAGGAATAAATCCTAAAAATCTGCTTGATAGCATGAATGATGGGCTAGTTTGTGTTATCACTGGTTTTCAAGGCATTGCTCCCTCGGGGCGAGTTAGCACTTTGGGGCGTGGTGGTTCAGACACAAGTGCTGTGGCAGTGGCGGCGGCAATTAAAGCTGAGCGATGTGATATTTATACAGATGTAGATGGAGTTTATACTGCTGATCCACGCATTGCACCCAAAGCGCAGAGGCTTTCTCGTATTGCATTTGAAGAAATGTTGGAAATGGCCTCATTGGGGGCAAAAGTATTGCAAATCCGTTCGGTAGAATTAGCTATGGCGCAAAAAGTGCGACTTGCTGTACGATCAACTTTTGATGACCCTGACGCAGAGCAGGTTGGCCCTGATGGATCGGATCATAATGTTCCTGGAACTTTAGTATGTGAAGAGGATGAAATAGTGGAAAAACAAATCGTATCTGGCGTTACAATGGTCAAGGGGGAAGCAAAAATTACCCTTCGTGGCGTGAAAGATTATCCGGGGGTGGCAGCGGCTGTGTTTGGTGCTTTGGCTGATGAACGTGTGGTTGTTGACATGATTGTGCAGAATGCTTCTGATGATGGCAGGACAACGGATATTACTTTCACTGTGCCAAATGCAGAACATGACAAAGCAATGAAGGCATTAAATGCTACGAAAGATCGCTTTGAATATGATTCGATTTCTAACTCAAAGGGAAATGCAAAAATATCAGTAATAGGTGTTGGTATGCGCTCGCATGCTGGGGTTGCTTCTATTATGTTTAAAGCGTTGGCGAATGAGGGTATAAATATTATGCTTATTACAACTTCAGAGATTAAAACTTCTGTCTTGATTGAAGAAAAATACAGTGAACTTGCAGTTCGCTCGTTACATACTTATTATGGCCTAGATAAAGCGGATAATTAATTTTTATAAATTTTGATTCTAAATGAGGAGGTGCAGTTGCCAAATAAAATTGGTGGGCCTCGTGTTTTGCTAAGGCAATTGCGCCAAACATTAGCAGAACCTTTGGCCTCGCAAGAGCGATTAGATAAAATTGTTGATTTGATTGCAAAAAATATGCGGGCAGATGTTTGCTCATTTTATGTTTTGCGTGATGATAATGCGCTTGAGCTTTTTGCAACTTGCGGACTTAAAAGAGAAGCTGTGCATAACACAAGTCTTCGGCTTGGTGAGGGTCTTGTTGGTGTGATTGCGGCTGAAGCAAAGGCTCTTAACCTTGCAGATGCTTCAACTCATCCTTCTTTTTCTTATAAGCCTGAAACTGGTGAAGATAGATTTCATGCCTTTCTTGGTGTGCCTGTGTTAAGGTCGGGTCAAATGCTTGGTGTTTTGGTTGTGCAAAATGCTGATATTCGAGCTTATAGCGAAGATGAAACCGAGGGAATGCTAACAACGGCAACTATTTTGGCCGAAATGCTCTCTGCTTCAGAATTTGATGCATTAGTAAAACCTGGTTCAGATATTAATTTACGTAAACCCCGCACAATCAGAGCTATTGGCTTTAGTGAAGGAATAGCGATTGGGCAGGTTGTTTTGCATGACCCAAGGGTTGTTGTAACTAATTTTATTGCAGATGATATTGATGAGGAAATAAAAAAACTTGATAAAGCTCTGCGCTCGATGCGTGTATCAATTGATGACATGTTTTCACATAATGATATGCAAATATCCTCAGAACATCGTGAGATATTAGAGAGCTATCGTATGTTTGCTAACGATAGAGGTTGGGTGCGTCGCATTCGCGAGGCAATTGAAAATGGTTTAACTGCGGAGGCGGCGGTTGAGCGAGTGCAAAATGACACTCGTGCAAAAATGATGCGTCAAAGCGATGCCTATATTAGGGATCGTTTGCATGATCTTGATGATTTGGCTAATCGGCTTTTAAGGACATTAACGGGCAATGGAATTGCTTCAAAAACAAACGAATTACCAAAAAATGCAATTATTGTGGCTCGAACAATGGGGCCTGCTGAGTTGCTTGAATATGATCGCTCAAAATTGGGTGCTATTGTTTTGGAAGAAGGGGCAGCAACGGCACATGTAGCAATTGTTGCTCGCTCGCTTGGAATAGTTGCAATTGGGGGGGCTGATCCTTGTGTTTCTATTTGTGAAAATGGTGACGAAATTATTGTTGATGGCAAGTTGGGCATTGTCCATTTGCGCCCTAATGCGGATGTTAAATCGGCATATATCGACAAGCAAAAACTCTCTAGTGAGCGTTTGGCTCAATATGCAAAATTACGTGATAAGCCAGCAATTACTAAAGATGGAATAGAAATTAATTTGTTGCAAAATTCTGGACTTCTTAGCGATATGAAGTCACTTGATGAAACAGGGGCTAAGGGAATTGGACTGTTTCGAACAGAGCTACAATTTATGATTGCATCAAAATTACCTAGGATAGGTGAGCAGGTTGAACTTTATTCTAAGGCTATAAAAGCTGCTGGAGATCGAGAGATTACTTTTCGTCTATTAGATATTGGTGGGGATAAAGTTGTGCCATATATGCGCTCGGCGGTAGAGGAAAACCCAGCAATGGGTTGGCGATCTTTACGGCTTGCGCTTGCAAGACCTGGGTTACTTAAAACGCAAATTCGTGCGCTTTTAAAGGCTGCAAATGGGGGCAGGTTAAAAATTTTAGTGCCTATGGTTACGCAAACTGATGAGTTTTGCCAAACAAAAGAAATGGTCAATAAAGAAATTGCTCGCCTTAGTCGAATGGGGGAGAAAACACCTAGTAAAGTCGAGCTTGGTGCAATGATTGAAGTGCCATCAATTTTGTTTGAGTTGGATATTTTATTGCCAAAGGTTGATTTTATTTCAATTGGCTCAAACGATTTAGTGCAGTTTTTAACGGCAACCGATAGGGCAAACCCACGTGTTGCAGGTAATTATGACGCAATTTCTCTGCCCCGTCTTCGTGCGTTAAGGCATATAGTTAGAGAAGCAAAAAAGCATAAAGTGCCACTTACTATGTGTGGAGAGTTGGCTTCTAACCCGCTTGAGGCTTTAGCGTTAATGGCAATTGGCATGACATCTCTTTCAATGGGTGGCTCTTCAGTTGGGCCAATAAAAGAGATGGTGCTTAGTATTGAATTAAAACCAATTAAAAAAATAATCAAAAAAGCACTTAAAAATGGATCAAATGCAGGATCAATTCGCCAAATTTTGACAAATTATGTGCAAAGCCAGAATTTATCGCTATAGAGTTAAGTTCTTACACAAGATGAAAGTTGCCTAATGGCCAAATTACCAAATGAAAAACTCAATGCGCTTGACGATAGACTTGTACATGTTGAGGAGAAGATGGCGGCAGGACCTAACCCAGAGGAATATGTGGCTTTGGCAAAAGAGCATGCTGAATTGATGCCTGTTGTTGAAGTTATTCGTAATTTTCGACAAGTTGAAAGTGATTTAGCTGGCGCAAAAGAATTGCTTAGCTCTGATGATAAAGAAATGGTCGAAATGGCGGCTATAGAAGTTGATGAATTAAGTAAAGAGCAAGAAAGTCTAACGCATAAAATTAGGCTTTTATTATTGCCAAAAGATGCAGCAGATAATCGCTCGGTTATTGTTGAGTTGCGAGCTGGTACGGGTGGTGATGAGGCCGCACTTTTTGCGGGTGATTTATTTCGTATGTATCAACGTTATGCAGAACTTAGTGGCTGGAAAGTTACGGTATTGACCCAAAATGAAGGCGATATGGGTGGGTATAAAGAAATAACCATGAATATTTCTGGTGCAGGTGCTTATGCTAAACTTAAGTTTGAAAGTGGCGTGCATCGGGTGCAAAGAGTGCCAGATACTGAAACTCAGGGGCGTATTCATACTTCTGCTGCAACCGTTGCGGTTTTGCCAGAAGTTGAAGATATTGACATTGAAATAAGAACTGAAGATATTCGCATTGATACGATGAGGGCATCTGGTGCTGGTGGTCAGCATGTTAATACTACCGATAGTGCGGTGCGGGTTACGCATATTCCATCTGGTATTGTTGTGGTGGCATCTGAAAAAAGCCAACATCAAAACCGTGCTACGGTGATGAAAGTATTGCGCTCACGCCTTTATGAGATGGAACGAGATAAACGTGATACTGAAAGGGCTGATACTCGCCGAGATCAAGTTGGCACTGGTGATAGGTCTGGCCGTATTCGTACCTATAATTTCCCACAAGGGCGAGTGAGCGACCATCGGATAAATCTTACGCTTTATAAACTTGATAAGGTTTTAGAGGGGGAAGCACTTGAGGAATTAATTTCAGCATTAATCACTGAAAACCAAGCAGCACAATTAGCGGCAATGGACGAAGAAAGTTAGATTGCAAATTAGTTATGGCCAAGCGTGGCGAAAAATTAGAGATTTATTTATAAAAGCTAATATAAAAAACCCAATGCTTGACGCTCGTCTTTTAGGTGAATTTGCTTTTGGTTTTAAAGGGCTTGAACTTGCTTTAAAAGAACAAGAAATTGCGCCAGAAGAACATCTAAATAGGCTTGAGAATTTTGCCCAAAGGCGTTTAAAGGGCGAGCCTGTTGCTCGTATCATTGGGGTGAAAGAATTTTATTCACTTAACTTTAGTTTGAATGAAGCTACCCTTATCCCTCGTCCTGAAACTGAGCTTTTGGTTGATCTTGCGCTTGAACATATTAAAAATATCAAACAGCCAAAAATTTTGGAGCTTGGTGTTGGGAGCGGGGCTATTCTTATCTCAATTTTGGCCAATAAGAAAAATGCGAAAGCTATTGGGGTGGATATTAGCGAGCAGGCTTTGTTAATGGCGCAGGTAAATGCCAAACATATTGGGGTTGAGGATAGAGTAGATTTTTTGCATGGTTCATGGTTTGAGCCAATTGTTAAGAATGAGAAGTTTGATCTGATTATTTCTAACCCCCCATATATAAAAAGTGATGAAATACAGGGTTTGCAAAAAGAGGTGAAATTATTTGATCCGATTTTAGCACTTGATGGTGGAAATGAAGGTTTAGCCCCATATCAGGTAATTTCCAACCACTCAAAAACCCACCTTAGGGAAAACGGGGCGGTAATTGTTGAGTTTGGCCAAGGTCAAGAAAAAGACGTAGAGCAGATATTTTTACTTGATTCGTATGATTTCATTGCTCAGCATACCGATTTAGGGGCTGTAATACGTGCTATCGTAGCCAAAAAGTAAGTATTTAAGAAATTTTGAAGCATTTTTTGCTTTTTTACTTGGACATTAGCACAAGAGAGGCTAGGGTATCTTTGCTACTTTTTTTAGCATTTAGCTAACAGTGGCGGCCATCCGTTCATAGAAGATATTCAAGTCGTTTTTACGAGATTTCTTAAAAGAGATTGTTTTAATAAAACTGGTTGAATTTAATCTAAGGTTTGGATTGGCCTTAAGTGAATTGGTAAAACCAAGCGATATTAAAATAATAATATCAATAAACAAAGAGCTTTTTTATTCAGCATGAGACCAAATAATCAAAATAAGCGTAGCAGAGGCCGCAATAGTGGCAATCGCAATAGGCAGGTTGGTGGAAACCCACTCACCCGTAATTATGAATCAAATGGCCCTGATGTAAAGGTTAGAGGCAATGCCGCACATATTGTTGAAAAATACGTGCAGTTAGCACGAGACTCACAAAATGCAAGCGATAGTGTTGCTGAACAAAATTACCTTCAACATGCAGAACATTATTTGCGAATAGTTTCTGCAGCAACTGCACAAAATTTGCAACGACAAGAAAAGCAAATGGCTGAGAATCAGGAGCGGCAAATAGCTGAGAATAGTGCAAAAGCATCTGCTCAAAATTCAACCCAAGCTATTGAAACTTCAAAAGAGGTAAAACCAGCTGAAACAAAGCCAGCTAAAGCCGAGCCAGTTGAAGCAAAACCAGATGATATAAGTAAAGAGCCAAGTTCGGTAACACCAAAACCAAGAGTTCGCCGTCCTCGCCGTCAGCCCAGTGTTGCCAATGATAAAGCGCAAGTTGAGCAAGCAAAAGATTTAGTTAAAGATAAAATGCCAAAGACTGAGGCAGATGGTTTGCCAGCTTTTTTATCTGGCGGTGAAAAACCAGACGCAGCTCAATAGCTTAAACAAATTTATGATTTTAATATTTAGGGGTTGAGTATGTTGCTTAATCCCTTTTTTCATCTAAGCTCTTTTTTGTTGAAAAATTCTTCCTATATCTAATTTAACGATATGCTGTTTCTTCAGGTATCGATTTTATAACAACACTTTTTAGGGTGGTTTTCTTGTGCCAATATTGGGCAAAAAACTATGCTGAACAGAAGAGGAGAGTTGAAAATGGATTTAGAAAAATATACTGAGCGTTCTCGTGGTTTTATTCAAAGCGCACAAACATACGCCTTAGGTCAGGGGCATCAACAGTTTAGCCCTATTCACCTATTAAAAGTTTTATTGGACGATAAAGAAGGCATGGCCTCAGGTTTGCTTGAAAGCTCTGGAGTTGATGTTAAAAGCCTTCGTATTGCTGTTGAGCAGGCACTTAAAAAAATCCCAACAGTTAGCGGTGATGCTGGGCAGGTTTATTTAAGCCGTGAGATGGCAAAGTTGTTTGAGACGGCTCAGGAAACTGCAAAAAAAGCTAGTGATAGCTTTGTAAGTGTTGAGCAGATATTGCTAGCTTTAGTGATTGAAAAGGAAAGTGAAGCGGGTAAGTTGCTAGCTAAATCTGGCGCAAATGCAACAAAGCTCAATAAGGCAATTAATGAGATGCGAAAAGGGCGAAATGCAAATAGTGCTAGTGCTGAAAATCAATATGATGCACTAAAAAAATATGCTCGTGATTTAACCGAGGTTGCGCGTGAGGGAAAACTCGATCCTGTTATAGGGCGAGATGAAGAAATTAGACGCACTATTCAGGTGCTATCACGGCGCACAAAAAATAACCCTGTTTTAATAGGCGAACCTGGGGTTGGTAAAACCGCCATTGCTGAGGGTTTAGCTTTACGCATTGTGAATGGTGATGTGCCTGAGAGCTTGAAAAATAAGTCGCTGCTTGCGCTTGATATGGGTGCGCTTATTGCGGGTGCGAAATATCGTGGTGAATTTGAAGAGCGTTTAAAGGCGGTTTTATCAGAGGTTACTTCGGCAAATGGGCAGATAATTCTTTTCATTGATGAGATGCACACTTTAGTAGGAGCAGGAAAAGCAGAAGGGGCGATGGACGCTTCAAATTTATTAAAGCCTGCGCTAGCTCGTGGTGAATTGCATTGTGTTGGTGCAACAACTTTAGATGAATATAAAAAGCATGTTGAAAAAGATGCGGCTTTAGCTCGGCGTTTTCAGCCCGTATTGGTTGAAGAGCCAACTGTTGAAGATACGATTTCTATCCTTCGTGGGATTAAAGAGAAATATGAGCTTCATCATGGGATAAGAATTTCTGATAGTGCGCTTGTAGCAGCGGCAACTTTATCAAATCGCTATATTACTGATAGATTTTTACCCGATAAAGCAATTGACTTAATGGACGAGGCGTCGGCTCGGCTTCGTATGGCAATTGATAGTAAGCCAGAGGAACTTGATGAGCTTGATCGGCGGATTATTCAGCTAAAAATTGAACGTGAGGCTCTTAAAAAAGAAAAAGATGACGCTTCAAAATCTCGACTTGAAAAACTTGAGATTGAATTGTCAAATCTTGAAGAAGAAGCCAATGTGTTAGCGCAACGCTGGCAGGCAGAAAAGCAAAGATTGGCTGGCTCACAAAAGTTTAAGGAAGAACTTGATGCGGCTCGCTCGCAACTTGAAATTGCCGAACGTGAGGGTGATTTAGCTAAAGCTGGTGAACTTGCTTATGGGGTAATTCCTAATCTTGAAAAAGCAATTGCTGAAGTTGAAAGTTTGGATTTAGAAAAGCCAGATGAAAATGAGTTAGCTCAAGAGGTGGTGACACCTAGCAATATTGCACAAATTGTTTCTCGCTGGACGGGTATTCCTGTTGATAAAATGCTTGAGGGCGAACGTGACAAGTTATTGGCGATGGAAGCTGAACTTGGCAAGCAAGTCATAGGGCAAGATGAAGCAGTAACTGCGGTTTCAAAAGCGGTGCGTCGTTCAAGAGCAGGCTTGCAAGATCCAAACCGCCCAATAGGCTCATTTATGTTTTTGGGCCCAACTGGGGTTGGAAAAACCGAATTAACCAAAGCGTTGGCAAATTTTTTATTTGATGATGAAAGTGCAATGGTTCGCTTGGATATGAGTGAGTTTATGGAGAAACATTCTGTTGCTCGTCTTATTGGTGCGCCTCCGGGATATGTGGGCTATGATGAGGGTGGGGTTTTGACCGAAGCCGTTCGTCGTCGTCCATATCAAGTAATTTTATTTGATGAGATAGAAAAAGCGCACCCAGATGTGTTTAATGTTTTGTTGCAAGTGTTGGACGATGGTCGTCTTACTGATGGACAAGGTAGAACGGTTGATTTCCGTAACACGCTTATCATTATGACCTCAAATATTGGCTCGCAATATTTGGTTGAACTAAAAGAGGGCGAAAGCGTTGACTTGGCACGTGGCAAGGTGATGGACGCTCTAAGGGCTGCTTTTAGACCTGAATTTTTAAACCGTGTTGATGATATTTTGCTATTTCACAGGCTTGAACGTGAGCATATGGGCGCAATTGTTGATATTCAACTTAAACGCTTAAATGCATTGCTTAAAGATAGAGATATTGTTTTGAACTTAAGTGAGAAAGCACGAGAATGGCTTGGCAACGAGGGCTATGATGCAGCTTATGGCGCAAGGCCTTTAAAGCGTGTGATGCAGCGTGAAATTCAAGACAGACTAGCAGATAAAGTGTTGGCTGGCGAAATTGAAGATGGCGCAATTGTTAATATTGATGCCGATGAAAATGGGCTGGTGATTACGCAAGGTTAGTTTGTGGCACTTCCCCTCTCCCCTTGCGGGAGAGGGTGGCACGCAAAGCGTGACGGGTGAGGGGTAATGCATAAACTCTGAAAGAGTAAATAATTTGAAATTACCAAACATCAACAGTAATAAAATATTAAGAAATATTAAAAATTAGAGTAGAAAAATATGACCCAATAATCCCTAAAATAATTGCCCAAATTGATGAAATCAATAAAGACCAAATAGGGTGTTTCTTTATGAAATCAACGATTTTAGAAAATAGAGGTTTTTTAATTTTTCTTATCAAAATCAGCAGGCATATAACCAATAGTAGCTATTGTTATTTTAGTTTTTGTGATTTTTTTCTGCATAATATACTCATAAAAATGGAATCATAAATATAGTAGCTAAATTAAAGGCTAAATGTAAGTCTCTTTACCTTTTACCCCTCGTCCGTCAGCTTCGCTGACACCTTCTCCCGCAAGGGGAGAAGGAAGAGGGTTTTTGTTGGTTGATTGAGTAGAGTTTAACTAATTACTCGCCACAGCTACAGGAACAGGCTCACGAGCCATTAAGTCATTTATTTGTGCTATCGTGTTTTTGAACTGGCTTTGATATTGTTGCGGTAATATTTTATCTCTTGGGAGTTTTACAGCCAATGCATCAACTGGTCGATTGTTAATGCGCATTTCAAAATGTAAATGATTGCCTGTTGATAGGCCTGTTGAGCCGACATAGCCAATTATTTGACCCTGTTGCACACGAACACCTGGTGCCATGCCATTAGCTATGCGGCTCATGTGGCCATAAGCGGTTGTAAAGCCATTTACATGTTTGATTTTAACATAACGCCCATAGCCAGAAAACCATTGAGCTTTTTCAATCACACCATTACCAGAGGCATAAATTGGAGTGCCATAGGGGGCTGAAAGATCAGTGCCAGAGTGCAGTTTTGAACGTTTAGTAATGGGATGAACTCTATAGCCAAAGCGAGAACGTAAATTTCCACCCCCTTTTAATGGGCGGCGCATTAAAAATCGTTTTCCTGTTTGTCCATTAGCATCGTAAAAATCAACTTCTCCATCATTTGTTCTGAAACGATAGAATTTGCGAGTTGTTTCTCCTAGTTTTAGTGCAACAAATAGTGTTTGTTGTTTTTCTTGTTTGCTTGGTAAAGTTTGAAGAATTTCGATAGAATCACCGGCAGTAATTTTCTTGGTTAGGTCAAGGTCATAGGCAAACATTGCAATTATGCGATCTGTTGTTTGATCTGATAAGTCATGTTTACGGGCAGTTTCCCAGATAGAGCGATATAATGATGGCAAGTTATTGACATTTATTTCTTCAACGTCTTCTTCTGGAAAGTCAATTTTGGGAGGTGCAAGAGCTAATACATAATGTCCGCTATCGGTTAGTGCTACGGTTGCTGCATGTGTATCATTATTATAAATACTCATGCGATAGGGAATAACGCTGTTAGAATTGCTTGCTGGGCCAAATAATATGCGTAACCTTGTCCCTTTTGATAATATAGTTGAAGGGTATACATTTCTTAAAGTGCGCTCAATCGCTGTTACCATTTTTTTTGTGAAACCATTTTTAATCAAAATTTCTTTTAACTCACTCTCTTTCCTGATTGTGAGAATGCGTTCTGAGCGGCCAAAGCTGGCTTCATTTAAAGAGTGAGTTTTAGGGACAATGGTTACATTTTCAGCTTTGCCAATAATTACCTCGTTATAATTATCGCCTAAATCTCGAACACTGGTATTTTCTTCTTCATACCCAAGTGCAAAAATTTCGCTATCAAATGAAGTATCAGAATATGTTTGGCGAACATATTTTGCGGCATTAGTATCAGAAATTATTTTACTTGGTGCATTATCCAAAAGTAAAATGGCGGTTTGAACGGCAATCTCCCCTTCAACATTAGCTGAATAAATTGCAGTTGAAATTTCACTCTGTAAATTATTAGATGTAGTTTGTGTTCGTGATAATAAAGCTACCGGATCATAAATTGGAATATTATCAGAAAGAGCAGTTGGAGCAGTTGCAAGGGTTGCCTTTATTCTAACAAATGGTTGCTTTTTAACTATTGTGCGCCCATCAATATTTTCTGCAATAGCTGCTTGAACAATTTCTTTATCAGATAGAGTTTTTGCAACTGGTCTAATTCGATCAGTTTTTATTTTAGATAAAGGAGCAGTATCTACACTGGAGTTAGTTATGCTAAGAGCCGCAAATGGAGTAGAGAAAGTATCTTGCCCAAGAAAAGATATATAAAGTGCTGCCCCCATTAATAAAACAGAAGTCAGTCCAGTCATGATAATGCCCCAGAGCCAAGAAAAGCTAAGCTCTCGGCCGTGTGGAATATCTCCATCAGTAGAACGAGTCGTTAAAGCATTTATATCTTCATAACCTGAAGCTAGTAAAAGTGCAGCTTGATGGTTTTTTTGAGCAGTGTTCACTAATGGAGCTTTCAGTTTTTGCTTCTTGGAAGATAATAAAATTAAGTAGAGTTTTAACCAAGAGGATTAAGGCTTGCAAGTATGAGAATTTATTTATGTGATTGAGGGGGAATAAGGCAAAACTTAGGAGATGTGATATTTTAGTCTATTATTGAGGCTTTTATTGCGTCTTGTGTGATAACCTGCACTGAAATTAGATATTTCACATGTGACAAGCACTTAATAATGTGTTAAGACTAGTTTACTGAAGGGTTATAAATTAGCAAATATATAGCTTGAATTTTATCCCAGCCGATCACCGAGTATCAATCAGAACAAGGTTTGGCTGTTAAAAAACAAGGCTTAAATATTAACAAAAACAAGGGCTAAAAACTAACAAAAACAGGAACAAATAAAAAAAAGTATTTTTTTTGTTTTTATGTGTTGACTATCAAAAGTTCTAGACCTATAACCCCCCAGCACTCAGACGAAACGACTAACTAAGTCCTTCGTTTTAGTGAATTTCTTAAGAGCAGACTGATCTGCTGGGTAACCGGCAAAGACGTTCTGTTCTCTTGTTTTGAATGATTTTTGATTATTTAAGGCAAATGACGTCAACTCCTTTAACTAGGAAATTTGGGGTCAGCTCTTTGACAGTGTGAAGAAGAAGAAAGAGAAACGTGGACGGCGAGGTCCTTGCGAGATCCTTTTAAGCTTAGGTTTATTAGGATCACAAAAGACTTCGATGGGTGTACGTTTCTAATAGAGAACACCATTAGTTATCTTTATGTCGTGAGACATAAGTGACAGATGTGTGTCCTCGTCAAAAAGTAAACGTGCATGCGTCGACAATGTCATTTTTAAACTTGAGAGTTTGATCATGGCTCAGAACGAACGCTGGCGGCAGGCTTAACACATGCAAGTCGAACGCTCTACTTCGGTAGAGAGTGGCAGACGGGTTAGTAACGCGTGGGAACCTACCTATTAGTACGGAATAGCCCTGGGAAACTGGGAATAATACCGTATACGCCCTTCGGGGGAAAGATTTTATCGCTAATAGATGGGCCCGCGTTAGATTAGTTTGTTGGTGGGGTAATGGCCTACCAAGACTACGATCTATAGCTGGTTTGAGAGGATGATCAGCAACACTGGGACTGAGACACGGCCCAGACTCCTACGGGAGG